>CAYPNW010000318.1:0-2528 GCA_964411965.1 uncultured Burkholderiaceae bacterium | reverse complement strand
ATAGAATCAGCAGCAGAAATTGGCATAGAACATCATTTGGGCATGACCTGTGACCCGATAGGCGGCTTAGTACAAATCCCCTGTATTGAACGTAACGGCATGGGCGCAGTGAAAGCGATTACTGCCGCGTCATTGGCCTTGAAGAGTGACGGCAAGCATCATGTCAGCCTTGATCAAGTCATCGAAACCATGAAGCAAACGGGCGCAGATATGATGGTGAAGTATAAAGAAACCTCGCTCGGTGGCTTGGCAATACACGTCGTCACTGTGAATCACGCCGCCTGTTAGTTAAGTTTTACAATACGCCGATATGCGCTGCAACGAAGTGGGATTTACAGATGCGACATTCGCTCACGCAGCCGCTTTGATCAGTGTTGACCACGCCTAATTCTTGATTAAGGCCTTAATCGAAGGCCACTGGCGGCGCGAAATTGGCAAGCGTTCAGAAGTGTCACGAACAATAATTTGCCACGACTCGCTGGTTTTTTCGTGTTCGCCATCCGCATCGATGGTATGCACGGCACGCTCGACCCCTTGTATGGCATTCCGTGCAACCAAGGCATTGCGGTGAACGCGTACCAAGCGATCGCCCATTTCCTGCTCAATGGCACTTAAGGACTCTTCCAACAAATAGCTGCGAGTTTTTGTGAAGACGGTCAAATATTTCTGTTCTGCCTTAAGAAACAACACATCATTCACTGGCACTAGCAGGACACGATTTCGATCAATGATGGTGAAGCATTCGCGCGCCCGCTTAGCTTCTTTCGGACTTTCCGCTAGATTTGTTGAGGCTAAATCAGTCGCACTATCACCGCGTATTTGCCGCAAACTTAAAACACGTTTAATTGCTTCTGCGAGGCGGGCGGCGCGCACGGGCTTGAGCAGGTAATCTAATGCATGTACCTCAAACGCTTTCAACGCAAACTCGTCATAGGCAGTAACGAAGATAATGGCGGGCATCGGGTTAAAACGCAGCCGCTCCAAATGCTGAACAAATTCGATACCAGTCATTTCGGGCATTTGCACATCCAGCAGCAAAATATCCGGCTGATGAGTAGACAGCAAATCCAGTGTTTCTTGCGCGTTACTCGCCATCCCGACAATATGGCAGGGACATTCTGCTTGAATATCGGACAAAACATCCTGCAATCGCTGTCGCGCAGGTGCTTCGTCGTCCACAATCAAAATTTTGGGTAGGCTCATCATTGTTTGATTTGGGTTGCTTTTGAATACGTTTTACTTCTTTTTAAACGGGAATTCTAAATCGACGATAAACGCATCATCCTTCGCACCATAATCGAGTTGAGCCTCAATATCGTAAAGCAAAGCAAGGCGTTGTCGTATATTTTCTAGCGCCATGTGATTTCCCTTCGGCACTTTTGCGTCTGGGTAGTTGGGGTTACTGATGTTGATATGAATTTTATCGAGCTTGCGTTGGATCTCAATTTTTATCTTTCCTTCGCTGTTTGCTGGCTCAATACCATAGTGCACAGCATTTTCCAATAAGGGTTGTAACAAGAGGCTGGCGATTCTGCCTTCGTTGAGTTCAGACGACGTGAGCGTATCTAACTGCCACTCGACCTTCAGGCGCTCTCCAAGGCGCAATTTTTCAATTGCTAGGTATTGCTGACAAAAACGAATTTCCTCCGCCAAGGTCGTCATGTCGCGCGTATCGCGCATGAGAACACGAAACAAATCTGCTAAATCTTCTAATGCCGTTTCGGCTCGACGTGGCTCGCTTCGAATCAGCGACAAAACGGCATTTAAGCTATTGAATAAAAAATGCGGTCGTATACGTGCCTGCAGTGCTTGCAATTTAGCCTCACCCAGCGCGGGCGAAAAGGCCCGTGCCCGAAGTTCAAAATAATGCTGAACCATCGCACCGAGCAAAAAACTCAACACAATAGCCGCCTCACTTTGCAAGCGGGGAAAGCTAAAGCGAAACCATTCAAGTTGTTCAAAATACGTGAGAAACATCGCGCAATACAGGGCAGGAATCAATGCGCAAACGAGCCGCTGCGCCCAACGAGGAAAAGTCTGGCGCAATGCCATCAAACGGAAGCCACAAAGCGTTGCCAAGGAGAACAAACAAATTAACTCAACTAAGGTCGAGGTTTCTGCAAATTCTTGTATGAGTTGCCCCCACGATTGATAACGTGCAAACAAGCCAAGAAAAACCGCCACATTCACAAAGATTAAAACACGAAAAACCACACCTAGATTGCAGCAATCTGGTATCAGCAATTCTTTGTTGGGCGCTTTCGTGCTGTTATCCATTCGTTTTGCGTATTTGTGCGGGTTATAATTGTTTCAATCTAAGCGTGGGTCGGCAACGCTATTCGAGCGCAAATCGCAATGAATGCGGCCTGCCTCTGCAATGCCAAAATTGGCAAAATAGCGACAACACACGCCCTAAAACTTTTTTTCGACATTCAACACTGCAAATTCACTTTTTCTAAGACCCTTATGACATCACAGTTCACCAAAAAAAGCGAGGCTTGGTCAGCGAGATTTTCCGAACCTGTTTC
>CAYPNW010000317.1:0-2556 GCA_964411965.1 uncultured Burkholderiaceae bacterium | reverse complement strand
CAAAGAATTTGAAAGCGATGCGCTTTGCTTTTGACTTTGTGATGTGTTTGCCGCCAGTGCACGACGGGAATGTCGTTGCGATTGCTTTTAAACAGCGCCCTCCACTCGATTTTGATGCATTACTTTTGCGTGCGGCTGAAATAAAAGCGGCAAGCCGGCTACCTGCAAAAACCTGGGTTGAAGGTTTGCAGCATCATCAACAAGCAAGCTAAGTAAGCTGCGTATTCTACGAAAAAGTCTTTATGCCAAACGAAACATCCAGTGAGCGAGTTGCCATGACAAAATCCACGCCCACCCATCTGAATCTTCAGCAAATTTTTACCTGGCTGATTGAAGATGGCTTCGTCAAAAAAGAAGCCGCGAAAGATGAATTCAATAAATCCCGTTCGATCTTAAAAAGCGGGCCGGAAGCCATGCACCCATTGACTGCGGTGGCGCAGGCCAAAATTGTTTCGGCACGTGCACCGCAACGGCAACTGACCTTGGATTGGCTCACAGAATGGACGGCAAACAAAGCGCAAATGCCGTTTTATCGGATTGACCCGCTGAAAATTGATTTCACTAAAGTGTCCGACATCATGTCGTCCACATATGCCACGCGCTTTAATATTTTGCCCGTTGAGATCATAGGCGATACCGTCGTCATCGCCACGACGGACCCTTTTCGCAATACGTGGATCGACGAAATCAGTAAAGTCACGCGCAAAGAAATCAAGCTGGTACTGACCAATCCACTGGATATTTCGCAATACACGGCGCAATTTTTCTCGTTGGCGAAGTCCATCAAAGACGCCAAGCGCGCAGATAAAAATAATACCGAAGCACGCTACAACTTCGAGCAATTGGTCGAGCTGGGCAAAAAGCCCGTCGATGCGAACGATCAGCACATCATTAATATTGTTGATTGGTTGTGGCAATTTGCGTTTGATCAACGCGCGTCGGATATTCACCTTGAACCAAAACGCGATATCGCCACCATCCGTTTCCGTATCGACGGTGTGTTGCACCAAGTGTACCAAGTGCCTGCGACAGTCATGATTGCGATGACGGCACGGATAAAACTATTAGGCCGCATGGACGTGATTGAAAAGCGTCGCCCGCAAGATGGTCGCGTCAAAACACGCGCCGCAAATGGGCAAGAAATTGAACTGCGTTTATCGACCTTGCCCACCGTGTTCGGCGAGAAAATGGTGATGCGTATTTTCGATCCCGAAGTGGTTGTCAAAACCCTGCCCGAGCTTGGTTTCCCTATCAACGACGCTTTACGCTGGGACAGCCTCACCAAGAAGCCTCACGGCATTATCTTGGTGACTGGCCCCACGGGGTCGGGCAAAACAACCACCTTGTACACAACACTAAAAGCGCTTGCCACACCTGATGTGAACGTGTGTACAGTGGAAGACCCCATCGAAATGGTTGAAGCCTCATTCAACCAAATGCAGGTGCAAGCGAACATTGACCTCACTTTTGCCGATGGCGTGCGCGCGTTGATGCGACAAGATCCCGACATCATCATGGTGGGCGAAATTCGTGATTTACCCACGGCAGAAATGGCGATTCAAGCGGCGCTTACAGGTCACTTGGTGCTCTCTACCCTGCACACCAATGATGCGCCTTCCGCAATCATGCGTTTGTTGGAGCTAGGCGTGCCCTACTATTTGTTGGAAGCCACCATCATCGGCATCTTGGCGCAACGCTTGGTGCGCACGCTGTGCGCCAATTGCAAAGCGCCCGACGGCGAGATGCTGGACGCTGTTTGGGAAAGCTTGACAGAGGAGTGGCAATTACCAAAACCCAGCACGATTTATCGACCTGTTGGCTGCCCAGAATGCAGGCAAACGGGTTACAAAGGACGCACAGGCCTCTACGAATTACTGACCGTGACCCAGCCGTTTAGTAAATTAATTAAAGCGGAATCGGATATCCACGAACTGCGCAAGCAAAGTATCAAAGACGAAATGAAACCGCTACGCATTGCCGGGGCATACAAGATCATCGAAGGTTTGACGACCGCTGATGAAGTGCTGAAAGTCACTTCTGCGTTGATTTAAGTGAGCAAAAAATAGAAAATCGATTGTAGCGTTGTAAAAATAATGTCAAGCCCAGTATAAGCGAAAAAATTTTTCTTCAAGCGACTGCTTAAAGATTTCACATTATCGAGCCGGACGGGACGATTTTTTAAATTTCGATTATTTCGACATCGTTGCTCCAACCTCTGCATTTGCACCACCGCTCGGTAAAAGCGATGACATCGTCGAGCGTTTCACCCGGGTGAGACGTTGTATTACAAAATACTTCCGTGCCGCTGGCAAGAGTCTGATTTATGCACAACCAGTCCATTGCCTCCTCCCAAACTTCGCACTCCACGCCAACGACGGAGAAGAGATCTGGTTTTGACATTAATATTTTTCGAAGTAGGGCCTCGTGGGCATCGCTGTACACAAACGAGGTATTGAGTAGGACGCACTTTGACACTGTGAAATCTACCTTTCTAACGCCAATTGTATACCTTCGTGCACAGTCGAAAAACGCAAACGCACGCCAAGTTCGGCTTTC
>CAYPNW010000316.1:0-2559 GCA_964411965.1 uncultured Burkholderiaceae bacterium | reverse complement strand
ATAATGACCCCATGGGCCGCGCATAATCCGTTGAGAGTCAGAAGCGATAATGCCGGTGGACAATCGATCAAAATAAAGTCGTAGTCAGTACCCACTAATGCCAAAGCGTCGCGCAGACGCTTGTCTCGATTTTCCAACTCCACCATTTCAACTTCAGCGCCAGCCAATTCACGATTTGCCGGAAGCACGTCAAAGCCACCGGACTCTGAACGTTGCCGAGCGGTTTTTACATCGCTCAAACCCAATAGAACTTGGTAAATCGTTGCCGTCAATTTCGCTTTATTAATGCCGGCACCCATGGTTGCGTTGCCTTGTGGATCGAGATCGACCAGCAAAACACGCTGCGCCAATTTGGCCAATCCGGCAGCAAGGTTCACGGTGGTGGTGGTCTTACCAACGCCACCTTTTTGGTTCGCAACGCAGAATATTTTTGCCATAGTTTCTTTTTTTTGGGGAATAAAGGACTGCAAAAAGCGGTAAAAAATTAAACTCGCTGAATAATCAACAAATGTCGCTCAGCTTCTAAACCCGGTACATGTAACTCCTGCGACGCCACTACTTGCCAACCTTCGGGTAAAGCGGCGACTTCATCGCTGGGATAAACCCCTTTCATTGCCAAGAACCTGCCACCTTCTTGCAATAAATGGGCAGACCAATTGATGAAATTTTTTAGCTCTGAAAACGCGCGCGAGGTTATCACATCAAATTTTTCTGGCACCTGTAGTTTTTCAACCCGGTTGCTGAAGACACTGAGATTACTTAGGCCAAGTTCTGCTTTTGCTTGATTTAAGAACGCGGTCTTCTTGCTCACCGTATCGATCAAGGCAACCTGAATTTGTGGATAAACAATGGCTAATATCACCCCGGGCAAACCACCACCAGAACCCACATCCAATATGCGCTGAGCCCTGCTAAACGCCAGTGCCGCAGAGAGTGAATCAAGCACATGCTGCTTGATCATATCTTTTGGGTCACGTACAGCAGTCAAGTTATAGACGGCATTCCATTTCCGTAGCAAGGCAAGATAATCCAGCATTTGCCGAATTTGCTGATCTGACAGCGGCAAGTTGAGTTTTTCTGCGCCTGCTTGAAGTTCTGTTTGCAATGCCGCACGATCAAAATCCGTCATGCTTCAGATCCGGCTATTTCAAGATTGGCATTGAGAAAAGTCTTCACGCCGCGCTTTTTCAAATGCACCAAAAGCAAAGAAATGGCGGCTGGCGTTACGCCTGAGACGCGTCCGCACTGCCCTAAGGTTTCTGGTTGTTGTGCGTTAAGTTTTTGTTTGACTTCAATCGACAAGCCACTTACTTCGAGATAATCAAAATTTGCTGGCATTTTAAGATTTTCAAAATACGCGTGGCGCTCCACTTCTTTGGCTTGGCGATCAATATAACCAGCGTACTTAATCTGAATCTCAACCTGCTCCTGCACTGCCGTATCTTCCACGGCTGGGTGCGCCAGCGCTTGACCTTCAAGGCCTTGTAAGCTCATCAAACTTTCATAGGTAACGTGAGGACGGCGCAGCAAGTCTGCCAGTGAATATTCACGCTCTAGGGCTTTGCCCACTACGCGCTCAGCCTCAACATCGGCAACCAAACGGGGGTTAACCCAGGTCGAACGTAATCTTTCCATTTCACGTGAAACAGCTTCACGTTTCTTCTCAAACTGTGCCCACTGCGCATCGCTGACACAGCCCAGTTGCCGACCAATTTCGGTGAGACGCATATCGGCGTTGTCTTCCCGCAGGCTGAGTCTAAACTCGGCACGGCTGGTAAACATTCGATATGGCTCTAATACGCCTTTGGTAATCAGATCATCAACCAACACACCCAAATAGGCTTCATCGCGGCGTGGTACCCAGGCATCTTTGCCTTGTGTTTGCAAAGCGGCATTCAAACCCGCCAACATACCTTGTGCTGCAGCCTCTTCATATCCCGTTGTGCCGTTGATTTGCCCAGCAAAAAACAGACCTTGGATTTGGCGAGTTTCCAGCGAGCTTTTTAATCCGCGCGGATCAAAATAATCGTATTCGATGGCGTAACCGGGGCGCAAAATATAAGCGTTCTCCATGCCGCGCATGGAACGCACTAGCTCAAGCTGCACATCAAACGGCAAACTGGTTGAAATACCGTTGGGGTAAAACTCGTTGGTGGTAAGCCCTTCTGGCTCAAGAAAAATCTGATGCGATTCCTTGCCGGAAAAACGATGAATCTTGTCTTCTATTGACGGGCAATAGCGCGGACCAACACCTTCAATCACGCCAGTGTACATAGGGCTACGATCAAGCCCTGCGCGAATAATGTCGTGGGTTTTTTCGTTGGTGTGGGTAATCCAGCACGGCACTTGGCGTGGATGCATGGCGGCATTCCCCATCACGGAAAATACTGGTACCGGATCTAAGTCCCCCGCTTGCTCTTGCATTTGCGAGAAATCGATACTACGGCCGTCGATGCGCGGTGGCGTACCGGTTTTTAGACGTCCTTGCGGAAGCGCCAATTCTTTTAAACGCGCCGACAAAGAAATCGCCGGCGGGTCGCCTGCTCTACCAGCAGAGTA
>CAYPNW010000315.1:0-2565 GCA_964411965.1 uncultured Burkholderiaceae bacterium | reverse complement strand
ATCAACATCATGTGCAGTTTGTGCCAGGCGTCAACGAAGATTTAGCTGCAACCGCTGTGTGGGGTACGCAGACAGTCGATCTTATCGGGCCTGCCAAGTACGATGGTGTGTTCGCGATGTGGTACGGTAAAGGTCCAGGCGTTGACCGCAGTGCCGACGTCTTCAAGCACATGAACCATGCAGGCACGTCCAAACATGGTGGCGTGTTGCTGGTGGCGGGCGATGATCATGGCGCGTATTCCTCCACCTTGCCGCATCAATCTGACCACATTTTTTCTGCCTGCATGATCCCCATGCTGTACCCGTGCAACGTACAGGAATATTTGGATTTGGGTTTGCATGCGTGGGCGATGTCACGCTTTTCTGGTTGTGCGGTCGGCTTTAAAGCGTTGGCAGATACCGTTGAATCTACCTCGTCCGTCAATGCCGATCCATTTCGCTTGCAGATCAAATTGCCAGAAGATTTTGTGATGCCAGACGGCGGCTTAAACACGCGTTTGTCTTTGGACACACTGGGTGTACAAGCGCGCAAGCAAGAAGCCTTGATGCAGGATTACAAAATCTACGCGGCGCTCGCGTATGCGCGCGCGAATCAGTTGAACCATACAACGATAGATAGTCCGCACGCGCGGCTCGGCATCGTTGCGTCAGGTAAGTCGTACTTGGATGTGTTGGAAGCCCTAGAAGAGTTGGGCATAGATGAACAATTTGCTGCGGACATTGGCATTCGCTTGTATAAGGTGGCGATGCCTTGGCCGCTAGAGCCAGATGGTGTGCGCGAATTTGCGCAAGGCTTAGATGAGATTCTTGTCGTTGAAGAAAAGCGTCAAATGGTCGAGTACCAACTCAAAGAGCAGCTTTATAACTGGCGCGACGATGTACGGCCGCGTGTGATCGGCAAATTTGATGAAAAAGGCGAATGGGTACATCCGCGCGGTGAATGGCTGCTGACCTCGAAGGCCGATTTTTCTGTTTCGCAAATTGCGCGTGTGATTGCGTCGCGCATAGCCCGTTTTCACACGAGTGATCTGATCAAAGCACGCTTGGCCTTTTTAGAGGCCAAAGACGTGGTGTTAAACAAGCAGGTGAACACACCGCCGCGCCCCGCTTACTACTGCTCAGGTTGTCCGCACAATACCTCCACCAAAGTGCCAGAAGGTAGCTTGGCCTTGGCGGGTATTGGTTGCCACGTGATGGCAACGGCGATTTATCCTGAATTCAATAAACTCACCACCCACATGGGCGGCGAAGGCGCACCGTGGATAGGGCAAGCGGCGTTTTCCACTTTGCCCCATGTGTTCCAAAATTTGGGTGACGGTACTTATTTCCATTCAGGCTATTTGGCGATACGCGCTGCGATTGCGGCGAAGGTGAATATCACTTACAAAATTTTATACAACGATGCTGTGGCGATGACGGGTGGGCAACCCGTAGACGGCACCATCAGCGTCGCCATGATGGCGCAGCAAATGGCTGCCGAAGGTGTAAAGCGCATCGCTCTTGTGACGGAAGATTTGTCGCGTTACCTCGATCGTTCCAATTTGCCGGCATTCTTAACGCTACACGATCGCAAAGATATGGATGCAGTGCAGCGTGAACTGCGCGAACTGCCCGGCACCACCGTATTGATCTATGACCAAACCTGCGCCGCGGAAAAACGTCGTCGCCGTAAAAAGAAGGAATTTCCCGATCCGAATAAACGCTTGTTTATCAACCCAGCGGTCTGCGAAGGTTGTGGTGACTGCGGCGTGCAGTCGAACTGCACATCCATCATGCCGCTGGAAACTGAATTTGGTCGCAAGCGCACGATAGATCAATCATCGTGCAACAAAGATTATTCCTGCGTAAAAGGTTTTTGCCCCAGCTTTGTAACGATTGAAGGTGGCCGTTTGCGGCAATCAAAAACCGGCACAGCAAAGACGGATGATTTTGGTGATTTGCCTGCGCCACACTTACCAAGTTGTGCCAGTTCCTACAATATTCTGCTCAACGGTATCGGCGGCACAGGCGTGATTACCGTCGGCGCATTGCTGGGCATGGCGGCGCATCTTGAAGGCAAAGGCGCGTCGGTACTCGATATGACGGGCATGTCGCAAAAAAATGGCTCGGTGACTTCGCATATACGTATCGTGCAAGACGCCAACAAATTACGCGCGCAGCGCATCGCGACGGGCGAAGCGGACTTGATTCTTGGCTGCGATATGTTGACGGCTGGCGCTCACGATGCAATCTCCAAAATGCGCGCGGGACGCACGCGCGCCGTGGTGAATACGCATGAACAACCCACGGGCCCGTTTGCCAAAAATGCGGATTGGCAGTTTCCTGCCGCCTCCGTCGAGCAATTGATTAGCGAATCGGTGGATGGAAATGTCGACTTCATCAATGCCACCAAGCTCGCCACCGCGCTCATGGGCGACTCGATAGCAACGAATTTATTCATGCTTGGCTTTGCATTTCAAAAGGGCGCAATACCTTTATCTGAAGCGGCGCTATTACGTGCAGTGGAGTTAAATGGCGTTGCGATTGAGTCGAACAAAAAGTCCTTCCTTTGGGGGCGGCGCGCAG
>CAYPNW010000314.1:0-2566 GCA_964411965.1 uncultured Burkholderiaceae bacterium | reverse complement strand
GTTCTTCGTTGGTCGACTCAGGCGCTGAATGAAGCGCGAAGAGATCGAGTTGCGCCGTGCTTTGTTTTGAGTGCGCTTCGAGCTCGGTTAAGTGCTTGCGTGCTGCCTTGATCACTTGTTGCGGGATGCCTGCGAGTTGGGCGACTTGTAAGCCGTAGCTCTGCGACGCCGGTCCTTCATTGACTGCGTGTAGGAAAACGATGTGTTCTTTATGCTCCACCGCACTGAGGTGCACATTTTTTGCCGTGCTATGTAATTTGGGCAGTTGCGTCAATTCAAAGTAATGCGTCGCGAACAGGGTAAAACTCTTGGAACTTGTGATCAAATGGCGAGCGATTGCCCAGGCTAATGCAAGGCCGTCAAATGTTGACGTACCGCGCCCAACTTCGTCCATTAATACGAGCGAGTGCTCTGTCGCGTTGTGCAAAATTGCGGCAGATTCAGTCATTTCCACCATGAAGGTAGAGCGCCCACCGGCAAGGTCGTCGGCCGCGCCAATGCGCGTAAAAATACGGTCGATTGGGCCTATTGTTGCTTGCGTAGCGGGTACGTAGCTCCCAACATAGGCCAAGAGCGCTATAAGCGCAACTTGCCGCATATAGGTCGATTTGCCGCCCATGTTGGGACCAGTAATGAGTAGAAGTTTTTTCTCGTCAGAGAGGTCGCAATCATTCGCGATGAAACGTTCAATTTGATTTTCAACGACTGGGTGGCGTCCTTGTTGAATTTGAAGCACCGCTTCCTCGCTTAAATTTGGCGCGCACCAATTGTTTTTTGCAGCATGTTCGGCAAGACTTACCAATGTGTCGAGTTGGGCGAGGGCATGGGCGATTTTTTGTAGCGTGCTGATAAAAGGTAAGCAGTCATTAATCAGAGTCTCGTACAAGACCTTTTCTCGCAATAGAGCGCGCTCTTGTGCCGATAGCGCTTTGTCTTCAAATGCCTTTAACTCGGGCGTGATGTAACGCTCGGCATTTTTAAGTGTTTGACGACGGCGATAATTCTCCGGCACTTTGTCAGTTTGGCCATGTGTCACCTCAATGTAAAAGCCGTGCACTTTGTTGTATTCGACGCGCAGGTTAGCAATGCCTGTGCGGGCTCTTTCGGCAATCTCCAAATCAATCAAAAATTGCCCCGCGTTTTCTGATAAGGCACGTAACTCATCTAATGCGGCGTCAAAACCGTTAGCAATGACACCGCCATCTCTGATCATATTCGATGGTTGCAACATCAAGCCACGCTCTAACAATTCGAGGCAATCGCTGGGTGTGGCAAGGTCGTGCAAAATGTCCGTTAAAAGACTGGTTTGGTTATCTGCCGTGCATAGGGCGACATAGGAACGTATGGTAGGTAGATGTTGCAAGCCATCTCGCAAACCAGCCAAATCTCGCGGCCGTGCAGACAACAGGGCAATACGCGTGGTAATGCGTTCAATATCAGGAATCGCCGTTAACGTGGTCGACAAACCCGCTACTGAATCAGCTTGTTGTATTGCATTAATCGCATGGTGGCGCGCACGCGCAATGCCTTGGTCGCGCTTCGGGTGGTGCAACCAATGGCGCAGCATGCGCGAACCCATTGCTGTGCGACAGTGGTCAAGCAGAGAAAACAGCGTTGGCGATTCTTGTCCACGTAGGGTCTCGGTTAGCTCAAGGTTGCGTCGGGTTGCACTGTCTAGACCGATGTTGTCGTTTTCGTTTTCAACTTGCAGCTGATTGACGTGACGCAAGCCACGACCTTGGGTGGATTCAGCATAACGTAACAGGGCACCCGCCGCACCCAACGCAGCGTTCATTTGCTCGGCACCGAACGCCTCTAAGCTGGCAACGCCCAGTTGATCTTGCAGCAGTTTGTGACCTTGTTTGAGGTCAAAGTGCCATTCGGGCACGATCGATAATTTCCCTGGAAGGCTGAGCTGCTCATGATCAATCAAATTCGCACCAGCGGAGATCAATACTTCTGCTGGTGAAATACGTTCTAACTCATGCAGTAATTTTTGGTGCACACCTTTTGTGTCGACATGAAGTTCCATGAGCTTTAACCCACCGCTTGCTAAAGATAACCAAGCAAGGCCGATTTGCACTGATTTGCGCTGCTCATGTAAAACCACGGCGAGTAATGGTCGCTCTGATTTTTCGGGCAGTAGCTCCGTGTCAGTCAAGGTTCCGGGTGTAACAACGCGCATCACCTTGCGTTCAACAGGGCCTTTACTGGTCGCTGGGTCGCCAATTTGTTCGCAAATTGCTGCGGACTCGCCAATTTTGACGAGCTTGGCGAGGTAAGGTTCGAGCGAGTGAAATGGCACACCAGCCATCTTGATCGGTGCGCCATTGGAGGTGCCGCGCTGGGTTAGTGTGATGCCCAAAAGGCGCGACACTTTTTCTGCGTCGTCGAAGAAAACTTCGTAGAAATCGCCCATACGATAAAACAGCAGCGTGTCCGGGTGGTCGGCTTTGATGCGCAGGTATTGCTGCATCATGGGCGTGTGAGCGAGTGGCTCCTTTTGTGATGTGTTCAATTTTTAAAGCCTTTTAGAGCAAATGCATACATTTATCGAGGCAATGTT
>CAYPNW010000313.1:0-2595 GCA_964411965.1 uncultured Burkholderiaceae bacterium | reverse complement strand
ATCACATCAAAATAATATCGTACTGTTCTTGGTGAAAAACCGATTCCACTTGCAGCGAAATTGGCTTGCCTATGAAATCGCCCAACATCGCGAGATGTTGCGACTCTTCTTCTAAAAACATATCGACCACAACTTGTGACGCCATAATGCGAAATTCGCGTGGGTTGAATTGCTTTGCTTCGCGTAATAACTCGCGCAGGATTTCGTAGCAAATCGTCCTCGCCGTTTTGACTTGTCCTTTTCCATCGCACGCGGGACAAGGTTCGCACAAGATATGTGCCAAGGATTCTCGCGTTCTTTTGCGTGTAACTTCGACCAAACCAAGGGCTGAAAAACCCGAGACGGAAAGTTTTGTGCGGTCGCGCGATAAAGCTTTGTTGAGCTCCGCGAGAACCGCAGTCTTATGTTCTTCATTCTCCATGTCAATAATATCGAGAATGATAATGCCGCCTAAATTGCGTAAACGTAATTGGCGAGCAATGGCATGTGCTGCTTCTAAATTTGTCTTAAAAATAGTGTCGTCAAAATTACGACCAGCCACAAAACTTCCCGTGTTGACGTCGATGGTTGTCATCGCCTCCGTTTGGTCGATGATTAAATAACCACCGGATTTTAGATTCACTCGGCGGCCCAGCGCACGCTCGATTTCCTCTTCTACGCCATACAAATCAAAGAGTGGGCGTTCGCCCGTATAGTGCTGCAATTTGGTGAGTACGGAGGGCGTATAAGTATTGCCGAACTCTTCCAGCATGATGAAGTTCTCACGCGAATCAACTTGTATACTTTCTGTTTCTTCATTCACGAAATCACGTAAGACGCGCTGCGCCAAATTAAGATCTTGGTGCAGTAGGACTGGGCCAGGTTGGGTCTTTGCCAACTGCGATATTTTTGCCCACGTGCGGCGCAGGTAATCGACGTCGGCTTTTAAATCTTCATCGGAGGCGTCTTCGGCCATAGTGCGTACAATGAAGCCGCCTTTTTCGTCGACTTGTTGCAAATTCTTTACTTTATTTCTGAGATTCTCGCGCTCAGCTTCGTTTTCTATGCGTTGTGAAATACCAATGTGAGAGTCCTGCGGCAAGTAGACCAGCATGCGACCCGCGATTGAAATTTGTGTAGATAAGCGCGCACCCTTTGTTCCTATGGGATCTTTAACGACTTGCACAGTCAATGCTTGGCCGTCGAACAAAATTTTCTCAATCGGCGTGAGCGCGTGGCCTGCGTTGTTGTTGCCATTGCTAGCTTCTTGCGAACGTGCATCCCAGATATCGGCAACGTGCAAGAACGCTGCGCGCTCTAGGCCGATATCGATAAATGCGGATTGCATACCAGGCAGTACACGTACCACTTTGCCGAGGTAAATATTACCGACCAATCCCCTAGATAAGGTTCTTTCTATGTGGAGTTCTTGGACAGCGCCTTGAAAAATTAAGGCGACGCGGGTTTCTTGCGGGGTAACGTTGATTAGTAAGTGTTCGCTCATAAATTAGGGAATGTGGATGCCAGCGCGGCGCAGCAAGGTGCTTGTTTCAAACAGAGGTAAGCCCATAATGCCCGAATAACTGCCGCTGATGTGGGTAATAAAACGCGCTGCCAAGCCTTGAATGCCGTAGCCGCCAGCTTTGTCGTAAGGTTCTTGGGTATGGCAGTAAGCGATGATTTCTTGTGTAGTCAGTTTTGCAAAGCTGACTTCCGAAGTTTGTAGAGTATGAAAGCTATCGTGATGATGGTGCACGGCCAGCCCCGTTAGCACTTGATGAGTGCGTCCTGAAAGCAGGGTAATCATGTCCACAGCTTCACTAAAACTGCCGGGCTTTCCAATAATTTTGCCATCGATGACGACAGTGGTATCTGCTGCTAGGACGGGCCTTATCGGCAGCTTGCGCTCATGCATAAAGGCGGACGCGACGATGGCTTTCTCTTGCGTTACGCGGGCGACATAGTCAGCCGCAACTTCGTTAGGCAACGGCTCTTCAGTGACGTCTGAACCACGAGGTGACGCGTCTCTAAGCAATAAGAGTTCGAATTCGATGCCAATTTGGCGCAACAATTCCCGCCGGCGCGGGCTTTTCGATGCGAGATAAATTTTATTTTGTACTAGTGGCATCGGCAGTCAAACGGATAGGGGTAGTCGCAAATCGGTAAGTCATTGCAAGAAGTGTCTCTTTTCATGCGCAATTGCGTACGTCATGCAAGATTCACATCATACCCGATGATACGGATGATTTTGTGTGATGGAGTAGGCGCGATAAAGTTGCTCAGCAAGTAAAACGCGCACCATGCCATGGGGGAGGGTCAGGCTGGAAATACGCAGTAAGGTGTCTGCCTTGGCCTTAAATTGTGCATCGAGCCCATCGGCACCTCCGATAACGAAAACAACATCGCGCCCATTTTGTTGCCAATGCACTAGTTCTTGCGCCAGGCCGACGGAGGTGAGGTCTTTGCCTCGCTCGTCCAATGCAATAAGCATCGCATTTTTAGGGATCACCGCTTCGATCTTTGCGCGCTCCAGTGCCATCACGGTTTCTGCCGTCTTGCTCCCCGAGCGCTCGACTGGTTTAATTTCCTTCAAAATGACTTTGCATTCCGCCGGCA
>CAYPNW010000312.1:0-2614 GCA_964411965.1 uncultured Burkholderiaceae bacterium | reverse complement strand
GCCACCGTTACCACGGTTTCTGGGGATGAACAGCAATTACGCATCGCCCTTCAGACCAACGAGCACATGGGCAATTGCCCCAAATACATCACCATTAGGCAATTACGTCCGTTGCGCCGAACCCCAATAACCGAGTTTTTTCAAAAACACCTTCCAACACAAGCCATTGTTTTTTTGGAAAAGGCCAGTACGATTTTCATCGCGACACGACACCACGACCAAGACGAACGCGAGTCCGACATGGGTTGTAATCATCGCGGCGGCCCCAAGGGATTTGTGCGTTACTTTGAAGATGAGAATGGAGGCCATTTGGTGTTACAAGATTACTCAGGCAACCGTTTTTATCAGTCACTAGGCAACGTTGAGACAGATCAAGTGATGGGCATCGCCATTCCCGATTTCACAACTGGCGACCTTTTGCAGGTCAGCGGCCGTGCTCGAAACCTTTTCAACGAGCAGGCTGAAAAAATCATGCCAGGCGCGACGCTTATCACTTTGGTGTCAGTAAATAGCGCATTTCTGACCCGTGGCGCGCTAGATCTCGAACTTGTTGGTCAGGAACAGATGTCGCCATACAACCCGAAGCTGCGATTTCTTGCCAAAGAGGCGCCAGCGTCAAGAAAATCAGTGGATCTCAAAGCAAAGTTGATTGGTATCAGGAAAGAATCAAAACTGATATCGACTTTTACATTTGCCTTACCAAGCCCCGCCGACCTTGTCCCTGGTGGGCACGCGATTTTTGACTTTTCAAAATACGCAGAACGGCAGTACCGGCATATGAACGACCGAGATCCGCAATCGTTGAACGACGATTACGTGCGCACCTACACGGTGTCTGCGATATCAGCAGACAAATTGCAAATCGCCATTACAGTGAAAAAGTCCGGTGTTGTCTCGTCTTTTCTACATGCGCAATCACTCGATGACGACGAACCAATTGAATTAGACCTCAAGGGACTTGGCGGAAACTTTACCTGCTTCGATGAAAACAATCCCATGCCTAAGATGATATGGGTGGCGGGCGGCGCTGGAATAACACCTTTTCTCGCGATGTATCGAGCGCTTCGCTCAAGTGGGCAGCCGTTACCGGAAATTGAACTCTATTATTCTTGTCGTGGTGACGAACTTGCGCTTATTGCGGAGATGTCCGATATCGACGTAAGAGTTTTTGATTCGACGTTTTCGTCTCCCCTACCCAGCACTTCCCGCCGAACTTTTTTTGGTCGCCGCATTATGCCAACCGATTTGCCCGAGGTACGTCAGCTCATCGATAAAACCATTTTCATCTGCGGGCCAGCGGGACTGATGGCTGACGTGAGCTCTTGGCTCGACGGTAAAGTTGATCCATCGCGAATTCGTTTCGAGAGTTTTACGTTCTAAAAGTCAATTCACTGCCATGCATGGTCGACTAACTTAATATCGGGTGCTCAGTTTCAACGAATCGCATTTCGTGTTTTCTCAATCAATTCCGGCAATTCAGCTTGGTACACCTTTGAGCAGAGCGAGATAGATTGGGATGTGGAAAAAATGACGGTAACATCACTACACCAAAAAAAGTTATCCCCGGTGGAAAAACGAAGTATGAAGGTTTAGGTGATGCAAGTTCGCGGGCAGACATTATTGCTTATCTAATGTCGTCCAAATAGTTTGTTTGCAACTACTTGCTGAAAAAAAGCCCCATGCGACCTGTGTACATGGGGCTTTTTTTGATTTACCGATAAAGTACTTTACAAGAACATCGTTTAAAACCTAGCGTTAATTTACCTTTGTAGATTTTTCAACTGTAGGCCAATTCGCTTCGGCTTTATTTATATAACCTTTGGTATCTAAATTCCAGCGCACGCGAACCACGTTGTTGTAGTTCAGATAAAGTTTGCCATCAACAATCGAAAATGCGTCGGGGTCGATTTTTGCTTTGTAACCCGCAGCTGCTCCGTACGCGCAGAATCCATTGAATTGCGGAGCAAATGCGGCCGGATTCGCGATAAATTTATCCCGATTTGCCGCTGTAGAAAACAAAAAGGTTGACCCTTTGTATTCAGCGCTAAATTCTTTTTTCCCTTCTACTGGTTTTTTATCTGTGAAGTAGGCAACTGCATCATAGCCTTCGATGGCGACGCCATTTTTTTCAAAAAACTCACCCGCAAAGGCAGCTGTACCTGCAAAGAGGCTGGCGGAAAGCACGAGTATTAACGCGGCTATTTTATAAATTTTACTTAGAATCATAATTTTTTAACATTAATTAGCGTAATTTCTCGCCCAAAAGCTTATCGCGTGATGGTTTTAACCAAAACGGGTAAGAAACTACTGGTTTCAAAAAAAAGTGCGGTAACGAGCTTGAAAGTCTGTCGAAGATACTGAAAGTTTTCTTACAGAATTGTGAAAGAAAGCATTTTCAGCGCCGGGCGGCTTAGATTAAATCGGGTGCGACGCTCGCGTTGCCTTGATTTGGCCTGTTAAAAATGGTCCAGCGGTTTTTGCCGGCTTGTTTTGATTGATACATAGCAGTATCGGCGCAAGCAAGCAAGGTATCCGTGGTTGCGGCGTCTTGTGGATAGGTAGCAATGCCAATACTGCACCCTACCCGCAATTTTTCGCCCAAAACGGGGAAATA
>CAYPNW010000311.1:0-2639 GCA_964411965.1 uncultured Burkholderiaceae bacterium | reverse complement strand
GCAATCGGAATGACCGGCGTGTTGGTCTCAACCGCGAGCCGTGCACCGCCAAGTTTGTATTGGCCCTTTTTACCTACGGCGATGCGCGTACCTTCTGGGAACATGATGACCCATTGTCCATCCGCCATGCGGCGCCGACCTTGCGTCACAACCTGCGCGAATGCATCTTTACCTTTGCTGCGGTCGATAGGAATCATGCGTAGCAACATAATGCCCCAACCGAAAAATGGAATATAGGTGATCGACTTTTTAAACACGAAGACCAAAGGTCGGGGCGTCGCCATAAACAGAAAAATGGTTTCCCAAGCCGATTGGTGCTTCGATAAAACAATCACGGGCGCATCAGGAAAATTCTCAAACCCACGCTTTTCGTAACGAATTCCGCAAATCGTTTTTGCTGCCCAGACGACAAAAATATTCCAGCCCGCTGTGCCACGGTAACGAATATTGTAGGGAAACGGCGCTAGGGCGAAACAGACAAATGCCCAAATAACGGTCGCTACCATCATTGCAAACGCGAACAGTAATGAACGAAGAAACAGAGTAAGTTGAGTCATAAGCAGCAGGCAAGAAATTTAAATGGAAAAGCTTGGGGGGGCGTCTGTTGGCACATGCAACAATGCGTTCACCATCGCGTTGAGGTCTTCATGCACTCGGGTGCCGGGCGGCAGGCCGCCTTTCTCTTGGGTTTTTTTGCCTTTTCCTGTCAGCACTAAATTCGGCACGCATCCCGCCAAGAATCCCGCTTGCAGATCGCGCAAAGAATCGCCAACGCAGGGCACACCCTTGAGACCGAGATCATAACGTCGCGCTATTTCTTTAAACATGCCGGGTTTGGGTTTACGGCAATCGCAATTGTCGTCGGTATTGTGCGGGCAGAAAAAAACGGCGTCGATATCTGCGCCAACATGCTGTGCGGCAGCGTGCATTTTTTGGTGTATGGCATTCAAAGTTGCCATATCAAATAACTTGCGTGAAATGCCCGATTGATTCGTCGCGACCACCACCACATAACCCGCCTGATTCAAGCGCGCAATGGCTTGCAGTGCGCCTGGCAAGGCGACCCACTCATCAGGTGATTTGATGAAGGAATCTGAATCCTGATTAATCACGCCGTCACGGTCAAGGATGATCAGCTTCATGGCAGTCTCGCTAATGGGTTGGTGGCGCATAGTCGTTACCTGAAGTACCAAGAGTGCATCTTAGGCGGCCAACTTAGAAATATCAGCCACTTGATTCAACATCACGTGCAGCTCGCTTAGTAATGCCAAGCGATTATTGCGTAAAGTAACATCCTCCGCGTTCACCATGACGTCATTAAAAAATGCATCAACGCCAGCGCGTAAGGCCGCCAGATTTTTTAGCGCTGTTGTAAAGTCTTTGTTGGCAACCGCTGCATCCACTTGTGGTTTCACCGCGTTCATTGCTTGGAAAAGAGCTTGCTCGGCGGCTTCTTGCAACAGTTCGGTTTGCACCAGCGCACGCGCTTGCTCAGAAGGTGTTTCTGCCTTCTTCAAAATATTTGTAATGCGTTTATTCGCAGCGGCGAGGGCACTCGATTCCGTCATTGCGGCGAAGGCTTGTACAGCTTGCAAACGTTCCACAACGTTATCGAGCTGGTCTGGTTGTTGTGCTACGACGGCTTCCACCTCCTGCTGTGAAAAGCCGCGTTCACGTAATTGGCCACGCAGACGGTCATACAGAAACGCAAGTACCTCATTGCTTGGGTCTTGGAATTGCGCATTACCGGCAAATAGCGCAGACGTTTGATCTAGCAAGTTCTTCAGTGAAATCGGCAAGCGTTTTTCAACCAGCATACGCAAGATGCCCAGCGCGTGGCGTCGTAGGGCAAACGGATCTTTGTCGCCTGTGGGTTGTAAGCCGATGCCCCAGATACCCACCAAAGTTTCCAATTTATCGGCGAGCGCTACCACTGTGCCCGTCAGACTTTGTGGCAATGCGTCGCCCGCAAAACGGGGCTGATAATGCTCAGATGCCGCCGCTGCCACTTCTTCGTGTTCGCCGTCATGCCGCGCGTAATACGTGCCCATGATGCCCTGCAGCTCAGGGAATTCACCCACCATGTCGGTCAACAGATCGGCTTTTGCTAGCATTGCCGCACGTTCCACGCGCGCCACATCAGCATCAAGTGGTGCAGCAATTAAAGCGGCAAGCGATTTAACGCGCTGCATGCGCTCTGCTTGATTGCCTAATTTGTTGTGATAAACCACTTGCGCCAGCATGGGGAGCCGCGCTTCAAGGGTCTTTTTCTTATCTTGTTCAAAGAAAAATTTCGCATCTGACAGACGAGGACGAACCACTCGCTCATTTCCTTGAATGATGTGTTGTGGCTGCGTGGTTTCCAAATTTGAGACGATCAAGAAACGCGAACGCAGTTTTCCTTCTGCGTCAGTGAGTGCAAAATATTTTTGATTCGTTTGCATCGTTAAGATCAAACATTCTTGCGGCACTGCTAGAAATTCTTGTTCAAAATGGCATTCGTATACCACTGGCCATTCAACCAAAGCACTGACTTCATCTAACAAAGCTTCTGGCATTAAGACCAAATCATCGCCCGCTTTGTCCATCAAAGCTGCGCGAATTTTTTCCTTGCGTTGCGTGAAGCTCGCAATGACTTT
>CAYPNW010000310.1:1516-2671 GCA_964411965.1 uncultured Burkholderiaceae bacterium | reverse complement strand
AAGAGTGCCTCGAAAAATGCATCCGCCATCGTCACAAATCCTAATGGAAAATCTGGGTCAAAGCGGCACAGGCGTAAAAAAACCTCGATTCACCGTGGAAGTGAATCGAGGTTATTGGAAACTAGCGCGGCGCTATTGCAAGACTCCGTGCAAGTTATTCCGTGGTTTTCGCTTTGCCAGCAGGCGACTTTCTAACAACTGTTGGAAAACTAGGCTTTACGCTGTTTTTAGGTGGCGTCGTGGGCGCAACGGCGGGTGTTGCCTTGCTAGCTGTGACGATACCGTTTTGCACGGCAATAACGGGGGCTTCCTTTGCCACTTCTGGCGTCGTCGGTTTTTTACTCGGTGCAGTCGCCTTCGCGTTAGACGCTTTTTTTACGACCGCTGGGTTTGGCTTGGCAGTGACAACGGGCGTCGCTTTGCTGGGGCTAGCCTTAGTCGCTGGTTTTGCTTTGGCCCGCGTGGCCGGTATTGTTGGGGTTTCTGTAATTAATGGCAGTTGTTTTGATTGTGGCGCAGTGGCTTTCTTTTCTAATGGCTTTGGCGGCGTTTTTGTAATTGCTTTGACTTGATTTTTTGGTGTTGGCTTCGCCGCTACTTTTGTGGCGGGCTTAGTGCTTGGCGCAAGCGCAGGTTTAACAGGGGTGCTGGTCTTTGCTTTTTTCGGTGCTGGCTTTTCTTTTATTGGTGCCATCGCGTTTGCGTTTGGCGCGCGCGGAATATCTTTGTACACCACCGTTTGCACTGAAGTTTGGTCTTCGCTTGGCTTTAACAAAGTCGTCAAAAAACTAAAGCTGGGAGATTGAAAATCGCTGGCGGAAAATGAGGCCGTAAACGTTGGTAAATGAGCCGATTCTAAGGTCTGCAATGGGCTCATGAGTCGCATTGTTTGTAGTACTTCGTTGTGCATATCAGTCGAAATCAGCGCCAGTTCGCGACCAAAGGCGATGAATTTTTCTATGCTCGGTTGCGGTTTTTCTGCAGAAAAGGCGAATAAATCACCTGGCTTCTTCATGGAGAAAAGTTGCTGACTACTATTCTTCACGTTGTCGAGCGAGTCTTTGGCGGCGCTCATATTGAAAGCGACGATTTTTTCTATGCCGTGGAAAGCGAGTTTTGAAATCGCATCACACATCGCTATTTGGTTGCCAAGGG
>CAYPNW010000310.1:0-1416 GCA_964411965.1 uncultured Burkholderiaceae bacterium | reverse complement strand
GCCGAGTTGCTGGAGCCATTTCAATGGCTAAAAAATGGGCGAGATGATGAGTTAAGCGCGGATCAGAAGCAAGCGGTGCGCTACGAAATGGCCGATGTCTTGCACTACTTAATCCTGTTGGCAGATCAGCTTGATGTTGACTTAATCGATACCAGCTTGGAAAAAATGGCGATCAATGAAAAGCGCTACCCGATTGCAAAAGCACGCGGTAACGCAAAAAAATACACTGACTCAAGATAAACGCGATGATGGATGGTGTTCGCGAACGAAAACTGAAAGAAAATTTTTATGACCCAAACTTCCTTGCCTTTGCCACTAATCACCACCTCCAGCCTTGATCTGCTTTCCGATCAAGCGAAATCCAGTCCCCGTCTGCGGAAAAATTTTAATTTTCACGCATCAAATGAAGCGGCATGCCATCGCTTACTGAATGCCCTAGAGCCGGGCACCTATATTCAACCGCACCGCCATTTGGGACCTGAAAAAGACGAAACCATGGTGTTGGTGCGCGGGCGTTTTGGTGTCTTAATTTTCAATGAAGAAGGCGGCGTGCAGCAGCAATTTGTATTAGGCGCGCAAGAGGGTGTTTACGGCGTGACCATACCTTTGGGCTGTTTTCACAGCATGGTTGCGCTTGAGAGTGGTTCTGTCTTTTTTGAAAGTAAGGCGGGGCCTTACACACCAATAACGGCTGAAGAAAAAGCCTCTTGGGCACCCAGCGAAGGTGACGCTGCGTGTGCGGATTATTTGGAAAAAATGCGCGCTTACTTTCCTGCTTAAGCCAGCTCGAATAAGTTACGCTTGGCGGCGTGCCAGTTAGACTTCCCTATCGGAACCAGCGTTTTTTGCGTTTTTGATTTTTTCGACGAAGGCATTGTGCGGATAATCATTTGGTGTAAAGGGAAACCCCTTTTCTGTGAGCCAAGCGCAGGCATCTTCTAGCGTCGCAAAATAGCTAACCATCTCGGGCGGAAAATTGCCCGTTTGTCGGCGATGAATTTCTGTATGTAAAGGGCTAGGAATGACCACGGCGACACAAACACAGCCATTTTCAAAAGCCCAGTTGCGCATCGTTGGAAAGGTTTTAAGCGAAGCCGAGGTAGAAAGTTCCCAGTGGCTCGCATTCGTTAGGCCTGCCCACGGCGTTGCATGTGGCACTTTTGTTTTCGTTTCTTCGTAACACGCTTTCGTGCCGGCTTCATTGAAGCTGCCTGCAGTTGTGCGCACCAAGACATTGCCGACCAATGTGATGGCCCAAGTGCCGTGAATTTTTGAGTTTGGCATGGCGTTATTTCAAGAGTAGACCGAATAGAGCATAACGCTTAATGCGTGACTACGCCGCGTGATCTGATTGTTTGTAAATTTAACCCAGATTTTCCATTAGGCGCGCTTTCAGCGCTATTTGTGAGCTGGCGG
>CAYPNW010000309.1:0-2673 GCA_964411965.1 uncultured Burkholderiaceae bacterium | reverse complement strand
AGCCATCGCTAATAAGCATTTGATAAAGCCCAGTGAGCGTTGCGGTCACCGCAAGTAGGCGCGCTTTGTACATACCTGTGGCCGCTTCGCCTGTATAGAGAGAGTCTAGTACCACGCCGGCAGCGCGGCCTTCAGGAAAAGGCAATTGATCTTCGTTGATGAAACGGCGCTTCATGGGGAAGGCGATCAGCACACCTAGAATTGAGCAAATCGTCATCCAAGTCAGCATTTGCCACCAAGGGATAATGGTATTCGTCACGAGCATATAAGCCGATAAGCTTGCGGTGAGCGGCACCGTCATGTAGCCCGCGGAGGAAGCAATAGACTGCGTGCAGTTATTTTCTAATATCGTAAAATCAGAAGCGATGCCTGCCTTGCTTAAAATATTAAACAGGGCGAAGGCAATAATCACGGCGGTTAAATTCACGCCGATGGTGATACCGGTTTTTGCACCAATGTACAAAGCAGTTGCCGCTAGAATTCCACCTAACAAAAAACCCGTCAGCGCAGAGCGCAGGGTCAGTTGTGCCATATCTCCGCGATAAATAGTCGAAAACCACCATTGGTCTTTTTCTTCTCTGGTCCAATGTCGAATTTGTTCATCGCTAAGTTGTTGTAATGCCATAGTGTCTCCGCTGTGTACGTTTTAAAAAGCAAAAACCATGCGTTTTTGTTTATTTGATTGCAAGGTTTTGATTTACTTGAAAAAAATCTTTCATGGCGAGCAGTATCTAAGTGTGATCGGTTTTCTGTCAAGCAAGCTTACTGTTCGCTGACAGAAAACAGACGAACTTGCGCAGAATGGTTGACAGGCATGTGTAATTTCTCATGCTTAACGCAAAAAAGCCCCGCAATTGCTTGCGAGGCTTTTTCGTATTTTGCATAACGCCACTCAGTAGCGTCAAGCGGGGGCAATTACATCATGCCGCCCATACCACCCATACCGCCCATATCGTGACCACCGCCCATGCCGCCGGCTGGTTTGTCTTCTGGCAATTCAGCAACCAATGCGTCGGTTGTCAAAATCAAGCCAGCAACTGAGGCTGCATTTTGCAATGCTGAGCGAGTGACTTTAGCTGGATCGAGAATACCCATTTCGATCATATCGCCGTAAGTGTCATTCGCTGCATTGAAGCCGTAGTTACCTGTGCCATTGACCACTGCATTGATCACAACGCTTGGCTCGCCACCAGCGTTTGCAACGATTTCGCGCAATGGCGCTTCAATCGCTTTCAATACCAGTTTGATGCCAGCTTCTTGGTCAGCATTGTCGCCTTTGATAACGCCAGCCGCTGCGCGTGCACGCAACAACGCAACACCACCACCAGGAACCACGCCTTCTTCAACTGCTGCACGTGTAGCGTGCAATGCATCTTCAACGCGGGCTTTCTTCTCTTTCATTTCAACTTCAGTTGCCGCGCCCACTTTGATAACGGCAACGCCGCCAGCCAACTTGGCAACGCGTTCTTGCAACTTTTCACGATCGTAATCGGAGCTTGCTTCTTCGATTTGCGCACGGATTTGCTTCACGCGTGCTTCGATACCAGTAGCTTGACCAGCACCATCGATAATGATGGTGTTTTCTTTGCCGATTTCGATACGCTTCGCTTGACCAAGGTCTGTCAAGACGGCTTTTTCCAATGAAAGACCTACTTCTTCAGCAATCACTTGGCCACCGGTCAGAATAGCGATATCTTCCAACATCGCTTTACGACGATCACCGAAACCAGGTGCTTTAACAGCAGCGGTCTTCAAGATGCCGCGAATGTTGTTGACAACCAGAGTTGCCAAGGCTTCGCCGTCGACATCTTCAGCAATAATCAACAATGGGCGACCAGATTTCGCTACTTGTTCCAATACTGGTAACAAGTCACGAATGTTGGAAACTTTTTTGTCATACAGCAAAACAAATGGGTTTTCCAAAATTACTGATTGCTTTTCTGGATTGTTGATGAAGTACGGTGACAGGTAACCACGGTCAAACTGCATACCTTCAACGATATCCAATTCGTTATCCAATGATTTGCCATCTTCAACAGTGATCACGCCTTCTTTGCCCACTTTGTCCATGGCTTTGGCGATGATGTCACCAATGTTTTGGTCAGAGTTTGCAGAGATCGAACCAACTTGAGCGATTTCTTTGTTTGTCGTTGTTGGGCGTGCCAAGTTCTTTACTTCAGCAACAATCGCCACAACGGCTTTATCGATACCGCGCTTCAAGTCTGTAGGGTTGAAACCTGCTGCAACGTATTTGAAGCCTTCACGAACAATCGCTTGAGCCAAGACAGTCGCAGTAGTCGTGCCGTCGCCAGCGTTATCAGAAGTGCGTGAAGCAACTTCTTTCACCAATTGCGCCCCCATGTTTTCGAGGCGGTCTTTCAATTCGATTTCTTTAGCAACTGACACACCGTCTTTGGTGACAGTTGGCGCGCCGAAAGAGCGCTCTAATACAACGTTACGACCTTTAGGACCCAATGTCACTTTGACTGCATTGGCGAGAACGTTCACGCCGTTAACGATTTTGGCGCGTGCTTCATCGCCGAAAATAACTTGTTTTGATGCCATGGTATTTCTCCGAATTCTTTAGATGTAATACTGGAAATAAGTTTGGGACTGCGTGCTCAGCACTGCTTATTTTTGAACGATGGCGAAAATATCTTCTTCGCGCATCAC
>CAYPNW010000308.1:0-2673 GCA_964411965.1 uncultured Burkholderiaceae bacterium | reverse complement strand
TTCGAAGAAATTGGCAAGCCCGAACCTGGACGTATCGGTTTGGTAAGGACGATGCGTATGGTCTTGTGAGTGAGGGCGGTTTAGCTGGAAATTTATGTACTGCGCTATGTATTTATTTAATGCGCATTGATTAAAAGCGGAAATGGGCTTAATTTTTATAAAAAATATGGAGTATATTAATTTCTCCATTGTTCAAAAAGAAAAAACGCCGCAAGCCAAACTGACTTGCGGCGTTTTTATTTGTCCTGAGTTTATTTCTTAAAACGTGCCTCAGCAACACGATCTGCCACCACGCTCGTGGGCAGATTTTCACTGTCGGCACGCGCGAAGACTTCGGCTAAGGTGTCGCCAATCCGGCGTACGTGCGCGTCCATGCCAGCTTCTGGTGTTTCCAAATATTCGTAGCAGACCTTAATAATGCCACCCGCGTTGATGACGAAATCTGGTGCGTACAAAATACCTTTTTGGCGGCAGGCGTCGCCCATTTCGGCGCTGGCCAGTTGGTTGTTGGCACCGCCCGCAATAATCTTCACTTTGAGGCGTGAAAGGGTATCTGGGTTGATGGTTGCACCCAAAGCGCAGGGAGCGTAAATATCCGCTTGCACATCGTAAATATCGTGAATGCCCACGATTTCTGCGCCGAACTCGGTTTGTGCACGTTGTAAGGACGCTTGGTCGATATCCGCAACGATGAGTTTCGCTCCTGCTTGGTGCAAACGGCGCGCATAGTCGTAACCCACGTGTCCTAAGCCCTGTAATGCAACCGTCAGGCCTTCCATGCTGTCGCGTTTGAACGCGTGCTTCACCGCTGCTTGCGCGCCGACAAAGCAACCTAAGGCAGTGAATGGTGACGGGTCGCCTTTGTCGCCTAAGCCGGCCACATAACGCGTTTTCGTGGCGACGTGCGCCATATCGGCTGGGCTGGTGCCCACGTCTTCCGCCGTGACATAGCGGCCACCCAAGCGCTCTAGGGCTTCGCCTAGTGCTTCAAACATGGCGGGGGTTTTATCCGTCTTTGGGTTGCCGATCATCACGCTCTTGCCGCCGCCAATGGGCAAGCCAGCAACGGCGTTTTTGTACGTCATGCCGCGCGACAAGCGCAACACGTCGCGCACGGCTTCGGCTTCATCGGCATAATCCCACATGCGGCAGCCGCCCATGGCGGGACCTAAATTGGTATTGTGGACGGCGATAATGGCTTTTAAGCCTGATTTGGCTTCTGAGGCGAATACCACTTGTTCGTGGTGGTCAAAGTTGATTTCATTAAATACGAAAGCGGTCATGCTTTTGGCTCCGCGCGGTATCGTTCACACTGCCGATCAGGCGAGGTGAGAAAAACCGCAAATAAAGGGGATTGAACTCCATTAGCAAGTGCTGGGTGTGGCGCTTGCCGTGGGCTTGTGGTGAGGATGTCACGCGGGCTGGATTGTACGTGATCGCAAGAGCAAACTCAAATTGAACAGGCTATTTGTTTTCCGACATGCATTGTTTTTTGTTATGAAACCGATCATGCAATTTGAAGCCGTGTTTTCACCTGTTCAACCCAAGAAAATGCGTTTCGTCGCAAATTGTCCTTTGGTGACATGAAGCTCAATTACAATCGCGCCATCGATTTTTGTATTTGAACTTCTTTCTGGTATGCGACTCAAAGCCGGATTGTAGTTTTGTCTATTTCGGAGATTTCACCATGTTGCGACCCCAAGTCCTGTCTCTGAACCATCTGCCTACCCGGCTTTTGGTTCCCGTTTTAGCCGTTTCTTTGAGCCTGATGTTGGGCGCTTGCAGCCAATCTGACAAATCGGAAAAAACTGACAAAGCTGAAAAAACCGAAAAAAGCGGAAAACAAGCAAAGGGAGATAAACCAGCAGAGGTGACTGTACTTAAAGTCACGCCGGTGGATTTAATCACCATGCAAAGTGCGACACTTAATTCTGGTCCTGTCATCACCGGGTCTATCCAACCAGAACGCAAAGCGGATATACGCTCGGAAGTCTCCTCTGTTGTGCTACAAGTGTTGAAAGAAAACGGTGACGTGGTGAAGCGTGGAGACGTATTGGTGAAGTTAGATGAAACCTCGATACGAGAAAATCTCAATTCGGCCGAAGACAATACACGCAGCGCGATGCAGGCGTTGGATCAGGCAGACCGTTCATTGCAACGCTTAAAAACCTTGCGTGGAGCAGGCATGACTTCTGCACAGGCACTGGATGATGCTGAAGTGAAGCGCAATAGCGCAGAAAGTGAATTGTCTGCCTCGAAAGCGCGCGCTGCGTCGGCCCGCCAACAGTTGCAACGCACCTTCGTCCGCGCACCGTTTGATGGTGTCGTGAGCGACAAAAAAGTCTCAGCTGGCGATACGGCGGCGATTGGTAAAGAGCTGCTGAAAGTCATCGACCCGACCAGCATGCGCTTTGAAGGCCGCGTTTCTGCCGACAAAATTGGTTTGCTCAAAGTAGGTCAGGCGGTGCACTTTCGCGTGAACGGTTATAGCGAACAAGAATTTAACGGCAAAGTCAAACGCATCGACCCGTCCGCCAACGATGTCACGCGGCAGGTGGAAGTACTTGTGAGTTTTAACGATGCGAACCAGCCGCGCGTGTCTGGTTTATTTGCAGAAGGGAATATTGATTCGGTGGCGGATTCAAGCTTGTTAATCCCAGAAACGTCGGTGGT
>CAYPNW010000307.1:0-2678 GCA_964411965.1 uncultured Burkholderiaceae bacterium | reverse complement strand
GGTGCATCTTCGTAGGCTCTTAGAACGGGCATCAATTCGCCCGTGCGCACAAAGGGTTCCGCCTGATACGAGGTGATTTGCGCCAGGCCCAAATTGGCGACCGCTGCAGCCACCACGGCGTCGGGCAAACTGGAAGTCATGCGTATGTCGATAGGGAACATCGTGTCGATGCCTTCATCTCGAAATAGCCATGCCTTGTGCGGACCAAGGCTCGACCATGAGATACATGAATGGTCCATCAGCTCACGTGGGTGCAGTGGTGTTCCTCTTGTTGCGAGATAGCCGGGGCCAGCGCACACCAGCATTTTGATTTCACCTACGCGGCGCGCTACCAATGAGCTATCGGGTAGATTGTTGATGCGCACAGCAACGTCGACGTGTTCGTCCAACAAATTCACCATGCGGTCTAGGCAATTCACACGGACGGTGATCTCTGGGTACTCACGCATAAATTCAAGCAACACTGGCAACAGGTGTTGTCGCCCAAATCCTATGGGTGCTGTCACATGCAGTTCGCCTTTCGGCATGCGGTATTCGCCCATGACGGTGTCGTCGGCATCGCGCAATTCATCACTGACACGTTGGCAGGCTTCAAAGTAGTCTTTAGCCGCCTCAGTTAACACAACTTGGCGCGTAGAGCGTTCAAATAAACGGACGCCAAGTGACTCTTCTAACTCAGCGACTTTGCGGCTGACAGTGGCCAGTGGCAGCCCTAGCGCACGTGAGGCCGCAGAGAAACCGCCTGCGCGCGCGACGGCAATGAAGACGCGGATTGATTCCAGTTTGTCCATAGGTTCTCAATTTTCGAGAAGGTGTTAACTGATTTTGCCAGCTAGGCAGGCGTGAGTCGCTTGTCTAAGATGCGGTCACTGCCTCGGCATTGCAGCTTAGCGCAGAACTCTACTACCCTCAACCATTAAGGAAAACCGATCATGAAAACTTCTTTGAAAAGCTTGTTCATCGCTACTACCGCAACACTTGTTGCCGCTGCATCTTTGGTCGCCTTTGCTGCGTCCGACAACCAACCTTCTGTGAACGTACCTGTCACAAAAATCCAATTTGGCCCAACTGGCGTAAAAGATGGCAAAACGGGTGAACTCTTAGCAGGTCCAGTGTATGGCAACCTCGGCAAAGGCCCACACGGTACATTCATTCGTATGCCTGCTGGCTTCGTTAGCCCTGTGCATAATCACACTGGTGCATATTGGGGCATCGTAATCAGTGGCGTGGCAGCAAATGGTTTGCCAGGTGCCGCGGACGTGGAATTGCCTGCTGGTTCTTACTGGTACCAAAAAGGCGGTGAAGCGCACGTAACAAAGTGCCTCGCAGGCCATGAGTGTTTATTTTTCATCAGCCAAGACACACCGTTTGACTACGTCGCTGTACCAAAGAAATAATTTGTCTGCCTACCGAGCTGCAATCCACACCGTAGTGGATTGCGCTTTGTTTTTGGCGCGAAGGAAAAACCATGAATGTGTATTTGGATGATCAAGGTGATGGCCCAACGGTCGTGATGGTGCATGGCCTTGGCGGGTCGGCAAACACCTTTGAAGCGCAAGCAAATGCCCTAGCAAGAAGCTACCGGTTGATTCGCCCTGACCTTCCCGGTTCGGCGCGCTCAACCAGCGCATTGCCACAATCTTTGGAAGCATTGGCTGATCAATTAGTCGAACAGCTTTCTGAAATTGCCCCGCACGCACACTGGGTAGGCCACTCGATGGGTGCCGCCATTTGCCAATGGGTTGCAGCAAAATATCCTGAGCGTGTTACCTCGCTCGCCCTGATTAACCCTTTTTACGAAGCGCCGCCTCCAGTTCAAGCCGCTTTAACGCAGCGCGCATTGCGGGTTCGCGCACAAGGCATGGCAGAGTTTTCTGATGAATATTTAGGCGTCGCCTTAGCGCCAGAAAGCGCGACAGGTCAACCTTCTGCACGCGCGTATTTGCGCGAATCTTTGCATGGAACCGCACCCGAAACCTACGCGGCCTACTGCGACTTATTGGCTGCGCACAAAGCACCAGAACTAAGCTCACTGCACATGCGCACCATGATTGTGACGGGTGACCGTGACACGATTGCACCTATGGCGCTTACAGAGCGTATGCGCGCGAGCTTATCGTTAGCCACCTTGAGCGTGCTACCCGCATGTGGACATTGGTCTCCCTTAGAAGCACCTTATGAATTAACCGCGCTGTTACGCGAGCATTTTGAGATGCGATAAAAATCTGCGCGAGTATAAAAGCAAAAGCTTCGACGCGGAGGCGCGGAGGACGCAGAGAAAAGCATTAAAGTTTTTTTCTCTGCGCTCTCTGCGCCTCTGCGGCGAGATTTCAATCATAAGAATATTGTCAGTTTTAACGCTGCCAAACGGGTACAGCAATGCGCTTGGCACGGCGCGCCAAGGCGATGGTCACCGCAGTGCTAATCACCAACAAAACGAGCGTGATGGCTGATCCTTCCAACCCGAACGCGCCGCCATTTAGCCAATCTGGGCCACTCAGTTTTCCGAACACGAGCCCGTTTTTAACGACTTGCCCCGACACGTTGATGGAGAAAATACCGTCTTGTGTGAAATTCCAAGCGGCGTGCAAGGCGATGCACATCCATAAGCGCCCCGTCAACAAAAACGCCGCGCCAAGTAGCGCGCCCAACGCCACAATATTGGCAAAACTCAGCCA
>CAYPNW010000306.1:0-2696 GCA_964411965.1 uncultured Burkholderiaceae bacterium | reverse complement strand
GAGGCCGCCGCGCTTTTCTCTGGAAAAAAAGCATGGCTCATGGAGCACTTTTATCGCGCAATGCGAAAAAAACATAAAGTATTGTTGGATGAGGCAAACCAACCGGTCGGTGGGAAGTGGAATTTCGATCACGACAATCGTAAAGCGTGGCCAGGCATGCCGATTGAACCCATCGATAACCGACCAGAACACGATCACTCTGCCCTGTGGCACAGCATTCAGGCAGCTGGAGTAAAAAGTTTTGGTGAGCCCCAAGCGGCACATTTTCGTTGGCCACTTAACCGAGAAGAAGCACTTTTACAGCTCGATGAATTTGTGCAGCATGCGTTGCCCTTTTTCGGAGAATTTCAAGACGCCATGAGCCACAAGGCTTGGCGACTATTTCATTCCTTATTGTCGTTCGCATTAAACACCAAGATGCTCAACCCAAAGGAAGTGGTACAGCGTGTCGAAAGCGCTTGGCAAAACGGCAGCGTGCCTTTAAGCGCGGCTGAGGGTTACATCCGCCAAATTATTGGCTGGCGCGAATACATCCGCGGCATCTATTGGCACAGCATGCCGAACTACAGAGAGCGGAATTCGTTTAACCATCAGACGGAACTGCCTACTTGGTTTTGGACAGGCAAAACCAAGATGCGCTGCATGGCGCACGCGATTGGTCAAAGTTTGCAGCATGCGCACGCGCACCATATTCAACGCTTGATGGTGATAGGCAATTTTTCGCTGTTAGCAGGCCTCAACCCGCAGCGTTTACATGAGTGGTATTTAGGGGTCTATATCGACGCGTTTGAATGGGTGGAATTACCCAATACCTTGGGCATGAGTCAATTCGCCGACGGCGGCATGCTCGCGACCAAACCCTACGTCTCAAGCGCGGCCTATATCGATAAGATGAGTGATTACTGCAAAGGCTGTCACTACGATAAGAAGCAAAGAATTGGCGAGAAAGCCTGCCCATTCAATGCGATGTATTGGGATTTTTTTGCGCGCAATGAGGCTAGCTTGGCGAAAAACCCGCGCATTGGTATGGCGTATGTGCAATTGCGAAAAATGGATGTCAGTGCAAAGGAAGCGATAGCTCAACAAGCCGACGCCATTCGACAAAATCTTGAGACACTTTAATGAATGAACCGAAGGCTTTGCCGATCAAACCTCGGCACAGAAAATTGGCGCGCCGAAAGTACGCATAAGAATGCGTCGGCGCGCCATCATAAAAATTTTTCTTACTGAGGATTTTTACGGAATTTTTCTCGCAATTCAGGGTTTTACGAAACGTAAAGTAAACCGATCACTTTCGCCAATCGCCGCATATTTTTCCAAATCTTTTGCTCGTTCAGCATACGAAGGTGGCAGACTCCAGACGCCATTGGGGTAGTCTTTGGTGTCTTTTGCGTTGTTATTGATGGGGCTACGCGCAGCTAATTTGAAACCGGCTTTTTCCGCTTCGCGAATCACAAATTCTTCAGAAATATAACCTCGCTTTAACGCATCGTCATGCGACATACTGTCGGCAGCGCGATGATCAACAACGCCAAACACGCCGCCTTTTTTCAAGACTTTAAAAATCGCTTCAAACAATTTCACGTGTTTATCATCCACCGCGAAGTTATGCACATTGCGGAACGTCAGAAACATGTCTGCCGAATTGTCTGCGCCGAAATTCGGCGCGCCGCCTTTAAAAGTCAACACTTTCACTTTACTAAAACGCGCGGGGTCAGCGGCAAATTTTTTCGCTTGCCCTTCGTCTTCTGGATTCCCTTCGGCATTCGCGGCGATGTAATGTCCTGCATTGCGCAAATAAGGTGCGAGTATTTCGCCGTACCATGCGCCGCCACTGGGGATCAACTCAATCACGGTTGAGTTGGGTTGCACGCCGAAAAATGACAAGGTTTCAAATGGGTGCCGGTACACATCACGGGCACGATTTTCCTTCGAGCGCCACTTTCCATCAATGGCCGCTTTGAGCTGCGCGTCTGCCGTACTAGCCTTATTTTTCTGCAGCTTTAGCTCGCCGCCAGCTTTGTCACTGGCCTTGGTTTCGGCGTTTGCATAACTAACCGAAAAAGCAAGAGCGCCCACTATTGCTGCGGCAGTGATGCTCAATTTGATATTCGAAAAAATACCAACAGCATCAGACAATTTCATTTTCATAGCTTGGTCTCCAGAGTAAAAAGAATGAAAAGCGCACAAAGTGGAACGTTCATCGCAGGAAGGCTTCGATCACTTCTCGCACACATTGGTTCCCGTCTGGCTCAAATAACTTATCAATCTTGCGTCGCGATCCATTTCCGATAGCGCCGCGTGAATTGGCTGGTACGAAAACGATCACGTATCAAGGTGAAAACCGCATTGACGTGTGGCTTGGGCTGATTTCCATCGCCCAAACGCTGTAACTGGCGCTTGACAATCGCCATGGTGGCGAGCGCAGCGATGACTTTATCCTTCAAGCCGACCTTTGGCTGCGCACCATCAATCACCTGACCTGCGCGCCATAGGTTCGGTAATTGTGGGTTCATTGCCAAAGCGGTGGCCATGCCGACCAAGGCAACACCTTGCTGCAACACTTGCTCGGCAATCACTTTGCGTCTAACACCACCCGTCACCATGACAGGCATCTTGGCGGTTTTTGCTATTTGCGCGGCAAACTCTAAAAAATACGCTTCGCGCGCCAAACTGCGGCCGTCTTTTGACTCGCC
>CAYPNW010000305.1:0-2714 GCA_964411965.1 uncultured Burkholderiaceae bacterium | reverse complement strand
AAAATTCGGCCGCGCAGTAAGTTGTGCAGAGGTCTCTAAGATTAGATCCAGATTTATCGCTTACTGACTGATCAAAACGGTGCCAAATTGTGCTGGAATTTGGATTTTCAACATCCCATTCTCCGCACGCGTTTGTTCACCAGTTAATGGGTCTAGGAATGCAAGTTTCGCCGCCTCCGTTGGAATTTTAACGGTGATAGTTTTTGCAGCTTGACCATTATTGGTCGCGCTAAACGCCCAGGTTTTGCCTAACTGGCGCGCCAAAACAATCACGTGTTCGTCTAGGACCAAGGGCGCGCTGAGGCTGCCTTGGCGCAAGACTGCATTTTGATTGCGCACCTGTAGTAACTTCTTCACATCTTTAAGCAAATCAAGATCAGGCGTGCCACCTTCATCTGCCCATGGATAGGTGGCACGGTTCAGCGGATCTTCACCACCTGTCACGCCCACTTCGTCGCCGTAATAAATGGTTGGGGCGCCTGGGAACATGGCTTGGAAAAACAGCACCAAACGTAATTTTTGTTTCGCGCTGGTGATTGCTTCTGGTGTACTTGTTTCATCCGCATAGCCAAAGTGAAACAAGGCGCGTGGTTGATCGTGCGAGGACAATAAATTCATCATCGCGTAAAAAGATTGCGGTGGATAGGTTTCTCGCATGTATTCGATATTGTGATACACGGCATTGGCCTTGCCACCCGCCGCATACTCCAAGACGGTGCTGCGGAAAATGTAATTCATCGCCGAGTCGAAGGTATCGCCCAAAAAATATTTGGACGAGTCAAACCACGTTTCCGCCACGGTTAGCGCATCGGGTTTTTCTTGCTTCACTACCTTACGCCATTCACGCCAAAAATCGTCAGGCACCCAGGGTGCAACGTCCATGCGCCAGCCCGCCGCGCCGCGTTGCAACCATAGGCGCGTTACCGAGTCTGCATCGCCATATGCAAAACGACGAAACGCAGGTGAACTTTTATCTAACTCAGGTAAATCTGGCGTGCCTACCCAGCCACGATATTGTTTGTCCGCTTCCTTTTGTTTGGTATCAAACTTAAACCAACTTGCGTAAGGTGAATCAGTTTGCACTTGTGCGCCACGAAATGCGCCACGACTATTGTATTTGCCGAAGCGATCAAAATACAGCGAATCACTTCCCGTGTGGTTTAACGAGGTGTCAGGAATCACGCGTATGCCTCGCTTTGCCGCCTCGGTCGTCAGGCGCGTAAAGTCTTCGTTGTTGCCAAAAGCGGTATCGACATTTTTATAGTCGGCCGTGTCGTATTTGTGATTGCTCGGCGCCGAAAATACGGGTGTCATGTAAATCGTGTTTGCGCCCAAACTGGCGATGTAATCTAACTTATCAATAATGCCCGCGATATCACCACCGAAGAAATCATTGCTGTAAACCTTGTCAGAGCCATCGTTGGAACCTGCGCGGTAGGGCTTTTCCAACCACGTCTTATGCACTTCGATCGGGTGATTTTGGTAGGTATTGACGCCTACTTTTGGATCATTGTTGCGATCACCATTGCGAAATCGTTCTGGAAAAATGTAGTAATACACCACGTCTTTTGCCCAAGCCGGGACGACAAAATCAGCACTGTAGATGGTTTGCCGGAAGCGCCGTATACGCTTGGTATTACTTGGCATTTCCGTTACAACGCCTACGCCATTTGCGCCCCGTTCACGCGTCCAATACAAGGCTTGCTGATTATTTTGCAGCACGTAATTGACGCCAGCGATGCGCGTTTCAAAGTAGTACCCATATACGCTAACGTCATTGAATTGAAAGTTGGCACGCCATTCTTGCTCAGTTTTTTTTCTGCCCGCGATACCACTTAAACGCATGGGAACACGCGCAACTTCTTTGTACGCCAAGACTTCTTGGTCGCCTTCAAGTGTGCGCTTCTCGATCACTAAGGTCAGATTCTTTAACCCAGCTAGGGCGTGCACGGCAAAGCTAATCTGACTGCCATTTGGCTGCGCACCAAATGGCGCTTTATCGCTGAGCGCACGCGTATCGTGACGCAGACTGAGGGCGATAGGATGAGTAATTGTGCGAACGACTGGATCAGCTCGATTTTTAGGGCCGATTTGCAAACTGCCTTTGCCATTTGCATCAAGGCTAAGGCGCAGCGTATGCGTGCCAGAAAATTCAAAAAAGGTGTTGCGTATGCCACCCGGTGCACTGGCGCTCGCTAAGGCTAATTCCGTTATCGCCTGCGTGCTTTTGGCTTCCGATAATGGGGGTGCGCCAGCATTGGCAGTGCCAAAGCTTGACTCGTCGCGCCAGCTTTCTTCGCCAATCTTAAATTCGTGTTTGCCTTGCAAATTGACGTTGAGGTAATACGCATCGCAATCGTACTGCCATTGGTAGTTGTCAGTGGCGGCCCAAGTGCTCATTGATCCGCGCAAATACAATTCGACTGATCCGAGAGGAGCGGCCTTACATAACCTTGCCGTATCTGTGGCTTTTGCAGCTTTTGCTTGCGTTGACGCGGCTAATGCATGTGATGCCTGCCCCATTAAAAGAAAAAAAATGAAATGAATGCAAGCGAGGAGCAAGCTACCTCGGCGAATGGATTGCGTAATCATCGTCAACATCGAATTCGCCCTTTTTAAATGTAGGAAAACTACAACTATAACGGCAAATTTACAGGGTGCCTAGCACCGAATGGTGGCGAGCTTTGCAGCACATTTGTTCTTACTCGAAATTG
>CAYPNW010000304.1:0-2718 GCA_964411965.1 uncultured Burkholderiaceae bacterium | reverse complement strand
GGGATGGGCTAGCGTTTACGCAAGAACAATTCAACACCATCACCTCATTGGATTTAAACGCGTGGCAAGACGAACTGCAACTACACACCGAATTGTTTGAAAAGCTGGCTTACCATCTTCCACCGGAACTGGAAGCAACGCGCACCAAACTGTTAGGAAAGTTGCATTCCTGAAAGGAATTTAAGTAAAAAAACAAAAAGCGCCAAGGTTTCTTTGACATTGGCGCTTTTTTCTTGCTTTAACGTGTATCCCAACTCAAATTTTTCGATCAATATCAAACCATTGACGGCAAAAAACACTGGCATACTCGAATTTGCAAACGTTTGTAATTTTATTACCGCTCGTTTTCATAAAAATCATCAGAGACCGTCACGAATCCGCCGCGCAATACTTTGAATCGAATGGCCTACGTAGCTATTGCCGATAAAAACGACTCCAGCAGCAGGCGCCACTTGAGTAGGGTCTATTCTTTCAAAAGGATAGTTAGCATGCTGAGCTTGAGAAATTTTGCGGTTCTAATTTTTCTTATTTTTTGTGGCGACGCTAAGGCTTCACAGACTCTTACCTTCTCTTCCTTGGAAGATGGCCGCGCGACCACCGTTGTTGCAGAAAAGGTGCTCACTCTTGCCTACGCGAAGCTCGGCATAGAATTGCACTTCATTCCAATGCCTCCAAAACGCACCGAGTATATGTGGGAAACTAAGCAGCTCGACGGCATTAGTGTGCGCGTATTTGATCCCCATTTACATAACGCCATCAAAGTAAAAATTCCGATCGCTAGCACAGAGATCGCCGCCTTTGTACGAGATAAAAATATACCCATCAGAAAGTATATGGAATTGAAACCGTATCGAGTTGGACATCCTAAAGGTTTCACCATTTTCGATGAGCGCTTGAAGGAAATTCCTAAAACAGTGCCCGCAACGGACCAAAAAACGCTTTTTAAATCTCTTGCCATGGGTACGACAGACGTTGTGGTGGATGCCAGTTACAGTTTGTGCGCGGTTAAAAAGCTCGAGTTAGAAAAAGAAATTTTTATGCTTGAGCCGGCATTGGAAAAAGTCCTCGGTTACCACTACCTGCATGCACGGCACCAGCACTTGCTTACAAAACTTGAGAAAGAGCTGAAGGCACTTACCGATGACGGCACAATTCAACGCATTCAAGAACAAACAAATCAAATGATCCTCCATCAATGCCACTGAGCGGCAGATAGTTTTGCGGGCATTAGTCACCTAATTCCATTTCCAAATCAATTGTGTCTAGGCGACGAGCCGCAGACAGTGCTGTAGCACGGCAAGGTGAAGGCAACAACGACACGATAGATTTAGAAATGGAATAGTTTTTTGTTACAGTGTTCATCCTCGATGTCTTTCTTTTTCAGAAAATAGTCGCCAACGATGAACTTTCTTGCTCTCGACCTCAATTTATTGCGCGTTTTTGATGCTGTTATGGTTGAGCAGAACTTAACCCGTGCTGCCGATAAATTGGCCATGACCCAGCCCGCCGTCTCCAATTCCTTAAAACGATTACGTTTATCGCTGGGCGATGAGTTATTAGTGCGTACCGCATACGGCGTTAAGCCAACCGCACGTGCGGAGGCTTTGTGGCCGGCGATTCGGCAAGCATTGGTGAGTTTAGAGGCAGCATTAGCGCCGCATCGCGTCGATTTAACGCAAGAGCAAATCACCTTCCGCATGGCGATGGCAGACGCCACTGCAGCCCTTTGGATGCCGAGTTTGATTCGCGCCATCGAGCGCCAAGCGCCGAACATCAATGCGCGTATCGTGCCACTCACCACGCGCGAACCGCAAGGTATGCTGGTGCACGGCGATATCGATTTGGCGATGGGTATTTTTCCCGGTGTGGTGGCACAACTCACTGGCAGCCAGGTGCCTGGGCGGCATTCTATTCAGCACGAGCGTCTTTACAGCGGACACTATGTGTGTGTCATGAGTAAGGAACACCCACTCGCCAATGGTGAGTTAAGCCTGGATGATTATTGCGCGGCGAATCATCTTTTAGTCAGTTTCTCCGGACGTGCGCTAGGCTTGGTGGATGATGCACTGCACCGAGTTGGTCGGCAACGCCGTATTTTACTGACGGTAAATCAATTTTTTACGGCCGGTAAAGTGGTCGCAAATTCCGACTTAATCACGGTATTGCCGCATCATTTAATTGAATCAACTGGCATGAGTGAAGCTTTGGTTTCCAAGGCATTGCCGTTTGACATGCCCGGTGTGCATATTGATATGCTGTGGCATGAGCGGGATCAACGCAATCCCGCGCACACTTGGTTGCGCGAACATTTGATTCGCACAACCAAAGAAATGCAAGCGCAAAATCTCACCATGACAGCCGGCGTTGATCAATAGTTTTTTAGCCTGATTTCGTTTTTTCCTTTCAATTTTTTTCTTAAATTATGTTCACTGGTATCGTTCAGGGCGTCGCCCACATCGCAGATGTTTCAGAGAAGCCCGGCTTGCGCAGTCTGCAAATTCGATTTCCCACTGGCTTCTGCGCCGAACTTGAGATTGGCGCAAGCGTTGCCGTTGATGGCGTTTGTCTGACCGTCACCAGTCGCATTGATGAAGACACCGCTGCGTTTGACGTCATGCAGCAAAGTTTGTCGATTACGACCCTGGGTAGTTTAGTGCCTGGTTCGGCGATTAACGTGGAACGCGCCGCGCGCGATGGTGCGGAAATTGGCGGACATCC
>CAYPNW010000303.1:0-2726 GCA_964411965.1 uncultured Burkholderiaceae bacterium | reverse complement strand
CATTTTCTTTTGCATATGATTTGTTTACGCAAAAAGCGAAATTTCGACTATTCGATGTTTGAAAGGCAAATAATGAAATTCTTAATTCCCACACTAATCTTGTCTGCAATGTTAAGCGCTTGTGGTGGTGGTACCAGTATCGGCAACACGCCGCCCGTTGAGCCAGTCATTGCGGCCGCCGCTAGAGCAGAATTTATTGCACTTGCCAACACGGCGAGTTGCGCGCAAACGCGCAATCGTTTATTCCTCATTGATGGCAAGCAAATGTTCTGGGATAGGGTTGGTACTTGCGCAGATGCCTCATATAGTCAGACGCTATACGGTGTAACACCGCAAAGTATTTTGTGCTCAAGCAGCGACAGTATTGCTGGCCCGCGCACGAATTGCACAGACGAAAAGTATCGCGCGATGTTTGTTCAGATCAATCAAAATTTAGATAAAGCAGACCTTGGTCTAGGTAGTTCCCATCAAGTGGTGCAGTTGGATGTTGTGCCTAGTGCTGCAAAATCTCTTCAGTTTGTTTCATTAAGACCTGAAACACATTTTGGAACGCCGCCCGCTAACATCGTGATTCGTGATGAAGCCACATGGAATAAGTTTCTTGAAGACTCGAATATAAATTCAATGTTAAGGCTCAATTACCCATTCAAAGGTATTGAGGATTTGACGCTGAAGGTAGATTTCTCAACGCATATGGTGTTGGGTGTGTTCTTTGCAAAGAAGAATACCTGTGATAAGACGGAAATTGTACGCTTGACCGCGAATGGTCAAAAAATTCTAGCTGAGTACATCGAAACAGAAGTAGTCGCCCCGCCTTTGTGTGACCTTATTGCACCTGGATCGAGAACTCCGATGAGTTTGGTAGTGGTGGATCGCAGCGAACTAGCTGTGCAATTTGTGAATATTACTGCGACACGTATTAGTTACTCATACGTTCGGCAGTTCAGTGCAACTAACATTCCATTGACCAACGAGCGCGTGATTAAAGATAGCGCAGCTTGGGAGAGACTGGTTGCGCAATACTTTTCCAGAGACATTACGCTTCCGGTCATTGATTTTTCGAAGCGCATCGCCATTATCATGTCCGGCGGAGCTAACAACGGTTGCGGGGCGATTTCGAGTGTCAATGCGTGGAGTAATAACGGCAAAGTAAATGTTGCTTACAGAAATCCGACTTTTAAGTCTGGCTTACCTATTGCATGTACTGCAATCGCAGTCGGCGCACAGATTATTGAACTTGATCGTAGTGAGCTACCGATTGAAGTTGTTGAGATACCTGATTGGTACTAAGGTTAAGCTTTTGAATGTTGCTGCTAGCACCATCTTTGAAGAAGAGTGACGCCGCGTCGAAAGCAATTCGAAGTGATAAATAGCGCCTAGTAAAATAGGCGCTATTTGAACTTATTTAGAGATACAAAAATGGCAAAGTCTTTCACTCGTTTATTTTTTGTCGTCGCCATTTCGTGCTTTTCCTCCACTCTGTCAGCACAAACACCCGCGCCCAATTTCATGCCCGATGGTAGTCATGACCTTTACGTGGGATTAGGTGTGGAGCTGCGTCCACGTTACGAAGGGGCGGGAGATACACGTGCCGTTGCGTTGCCAGTCGCTCAGTTCCAGTGGAGCAATGGGGTGTTTATTGCGGGGACAAATCTAGGCCTACATTTGTCCGACCAAACGCAGTATGAATTTGGTCCATTGGTAGAACTAATGGGTCCGCGCAACCCATCCGGTACGAAAAAACTATTTGGTGGCGTGTCAACTTTGTCGTCTAGTGGGACTACATTAGCACCGGACGGTTCGCCTGCTTTTCCCCCAAAAAACAAACTACTCGGCCTGGATAACATCCGAACACGCTTGCTGTACGGCGGCTTCTTTCATTTTAATTTCTCTGATCAGATTCGCCTGACCAATACATTGCTGTACGGCGCGGGAAATGATGCTGATGGCTTACGCTGGGTGAGTGACCTGCGTTATCAAATTCCTTCATTTGCGCAACACCATCACGTGTCTGTTGCTGCTGGTGTGAGTGTCGTGAACCAAGCCTATAACCAAGCTTTTTTCGGTGTAACTGCGCTTGAAGCATTTCGCAGTGGTAATCGCGCTTACACGGCTTCGGCAGGCGTGAAAGATATTCATGCTGACTTGCATTGGAATTGGGCATTGAGTTCGAGTTGGTTGCTCACGTCCTCTATCAATGTCACGCGTTTAACGGGAAGTGCGGCGGACAGCCCTTTAGTGGAGCGCCGTAGTAATGCAAGTGTTTCAAGCGCCATTGCGTATCGTTTCTAGGTAATAAACCTAATAAGCCTAATAAGCCTAATGAAGTTACATAAAATTATTCTGACTCTACATTTGCTGCTTGGTGCTGGTGGTTTGGTGTTCGCCCAAGCGCCTGTAGGCGATGGTGCGAGTAAGAATAGTTTGGCGAATGCCGTGGTGGAAAAAGAGGGTACTTGGTTGAGCTACCGTGATGCATATAAGTTAATGCTGCGGTTTGAAAAATATGGCAAACCAAAAAATCTGATTCAACATCATTTACAAATACGGTTGCGCGATAAAGTCGATGCGGGCGGCGACGAATTCTCTCGTCTGCGACTTCGCCTCGTTAGTACTTCCTTGCGTCTCGATTTGCCTATCGATGCCTCGGGACGCGTGGCGCTGCCTTTGCTTAAGTCTGCCTACGATGAGAATGCTGAGTTAGTCTTTAATCAAAAGCTTGAACG
>CAYPNW010000302.1:0-2726 GCA_964411965.1 uncultured Burkholderiaceae bacterium | reverse complement strand
GATGGCGTCAAAAAAGAGCGCTCCCTGTTTGGCATGATCAAAAACACGCACGAGTTGCAACCTAAAGGCACCATCGTTGCGTATAGCGATAACTCCTCCATTATGCAAGGCGCGGTGGTGCAGCGCTTTTACCCGAACGGCGCAGCCTTGGGTAATGTGTATCAAAGCAGCACCGAACTCACCCACACCTTAATGAAAGTGGAAACGCACAACCACCCCACGGCGATTTCCCCTTTCCCCGGCGCATCTACCGGCGCGGGTGGCGAGATTCGCGACGAAGGTGCAACAGGGCGGGGCGCGAAGCCCAAAGCGGGTTTAACGGGATTTACTGTCTCCAATTTGATGATTCCCAATGCCCTTCAAGCGTGGGAAAACGCGGGGGATGTACTCAGCAAAGCACCAGACACAAGCAAGACTTACGGTAAGCCAGATCGCATCGCATCACCCTTGCAAATCATGATCGAAGGACCATTGGGCGGCGCCGCGTTTAGTAATGAATTTGGTCGCCCTGTGCTGGGCGGCTATTTCCGCACCTACGAGCAAAACGTGGGTGGTACGGTCTACGGCTATCACAAACCCATCATGATCGCGGGCGGCATTGGCTCTATCGCCGACCAGCACACGAAAAAAAATGATCTTCCCGTCGGCTCGTTGCTAGCGCAATTGGGCGGCCCTGGCATGCGCATTGGCATGGGTGGCAGCGCTGCGTCCTCCATGGCGACGGGTGCGAATACAGCAGATTTGGATTTTGATTCGGTACAACGCGGCAATCCAGAAATGGAAAGACGCGCGCAAGAAGTCATTAACTCGTGCTGGCAACTGGGCGCAGATAATCCTATTTTGTCGATCCATGACGTGGGTGCAGGTGGCTTGTCGAATGCGTTTCCAGAAATCACCAATGACGCGAAACGCGGCGCAATTTTTGATTTGCGCAAAGTGCCGCTAGAAGAAAGCGGCATGGCTCCCAAAGAAATTTGGAGTAATGAATCGCAAGAGCGTTATGTATTGGGCATTGCGCCTGAAAGCTTGCCGCTGTTTCAGTATTTTTGCGAACGCGAGCGTTGCCCGTTCGCCGTCGTTGGTACCGCCACAGAAGAGCGCCAACTCAAAGTCATCGACCCGCAGCACGACAATGCGCCGGTCGATATGCCCATGAATGTATTGCTCGGCAAGCCGCCGAAAATGCATCGCGATGTGCAGCACGCACAACAACAATTTCCCGCTCTCGATTTAACGGGCATCGATTTAGTCGTTGCTGCGGAGCGCGTGTTGAGCCTGCCCACAGTGGCTGATAAATCCTTCCTCATCACCATCGGTGACCGCACCGTGGGCGCGCATTCTGTGCGCGACCAAATGGTAGGCCCTTGGCAAGTGCCGGTGGCAGATTGCGCCGTCACGGCCATGAGCTTTGAAGGCAACTTGGGCGAAGCCATGGCCATGGGCGAGCGTACGCCGCTTGCCGTCATCAACGCCGCAGCGTCTGGCCGCATGGCAGTGGGCGAAGCCATCACCAATATTGCCGCTGCCGCGATTAGCGATATCAGCGACATCAAGCTCTCCGCCAACTGGATGGCGGCTTGCGGCCAACCCGGCCAAGACGCCGCCTTGTATGACACGGTGCAGGCGGTGGGCATGGAACTGTGCCCCGCTTTGGGGATTAGTATCCCCGTGGGCAAAGACTCGTTGTCTATGCGCACAACCTGGCAAGACTCGGGGCAAGATGACAGCAGCAATCATGCAGAAAAAAAATCTGTCACTTCACCTATTTCGCTCATCATTTCAGCCTTCGCACCCGTGGTGGATATTCGCCGCTCGCTCACGCCGCAATTGGTGCGCGATGACGACACCAGCCTGATTTTGATTGACCTCGGCAGAGGTAAAAACCGCCTCGGCGCATCTTGCTTTGCCCAAGTCATGCAAACTCTTGGTGACAGCACGCCCGATGTGGATAGTGCAGAAGATTTGAAAGCCTTTTTCGCCGCAATTCAATCGCTGAATGCATCGAAACACCTGTTGGCTTACCACGACCGTTCTGACGGTGGCTTGTTCGCTACGCTCTGCGAAATGGCCTTTGCAGGCCGCGCTGGCTTGGCGATTAACCTCGATATGTTGACGATGGAAAGCGAACACGCGGCAGATTGGGGCGACGCCAAAAACTGGGCAGGCCAAGTCGCAGAAAGACGCAATGAAGCCACTTTACGCGCCTTGTTTAGCGAGGAGTTAGGCGCTGTCATCCAAGTACGCACAGCACAACGCTCAGAAGTCATGGACGTGTTACGCGCCCACCATCTCGGCGCATGCAGCCACATCATCGGCAAAGTCAATGCGCAAGACCGCATCGAATTCATGCGCGACGCAAAGCAAATCTACAGCCAAACGCGCAGCAGCTTGCACCAAGTGTGGAGTAAAACCAGTTGGCAAATTGCCCGCTTGCGTGACAACCCCGCCTGTGCCGACGCAGAGTACGCCCGCATCGCAGACGTGAACGACCCTGGCATGCAACCAACATTAAGCTTCGATGCGCAACAAGATATTGCCGCGCCTTTTATTAACACCGGCGTGCGCCCCAAAGTCGCCATTCTGCGCGAGCAGGGTGTCAACTCCCACATCGAAACCGCCTACGCCATGCACAAAGCAGGCTTTGCCGCGGTGGACGTCCACATGAGCGACTTGATCAGCGGGCGCGCACGCTTGGCTGACTTTAAAGGCTTAATCGCCGTCGGTGG
>CAYPNW010000301.1:0-2729 GCA_964411965.1 uncultured Burkholderiaceae bacterium | reverse complement strand
AGAAAGCCAGAAAAACGCACACTCGAACCTGTCCAACTGCCGTTTCTAGGATTATACCGTAGGGAGTAATTTATAAGAACGCTTTGAATACAAGCGAAAAGTGCAAATAAAATTATATTATTTGAGGAGTATGTTGATGTTTCATTTATTTTGAGAAGATTTGACTTAAGCGTCTTCTTTCGCGTGAGTGTTGCAGTCATAAGATCGTTAGTTCAAGCTTTTCAATTTGCCTCCACCAAATTCATTAAAGCGAGCTTTGCGTTGATTTATCTCCTATCAGCTTACGTCAGCGTTATTTATCGAAGTTTCCTGTGTCGCTGTTGAAATGAACACCCCCAAAATCCAATATCGGCTTTTGGGGGTGAATGCTACGTTGAGCAAATGAACTTCGGCGATACGAAATTCAAACTACATTACCAAATCGAAACGCGATCTTGTGGTGCCAAGTACATTTTATCGCCTTCTTTGACACCAAACGCTTCGTAAAATCCTGGTTGGTTACGCAAGGTGCCGTTGGCGCGGAATTCTCCAGGAGAATGTGGGTCTGTCTTTATTCTTTGGATCATCGCCGCTTCCCTAAATTTGCCGCGCCACACTTGTGCGAAGCCAATAAAGAAGCGTTGATCGCCAGTCAAGCCATTAATTACTGGTGCGGGCTTGCCGCCTAGCGAGAGCTTGTAGGCTTTGTAGGCAATCGCCACACCAGAGTTGTCTGCGATGTTTTCACCTAGAGTTAACTCGCCGTTGACGAAGTAACCCGGAAGCGGGCTGTAGCTACTGTATTGCTTAACTAAAACGGCTGTTTTTGCAGCAAATTTTTCATGATCTTCCTTGGTCCACCAATCTCGCAAATTGCCTTTCTCGTCGTACTGTGCGCCTTGGTCATCAAAACCGTGGCTAATTTCGTGACCAATCACGGCACCAATCCCACCATAGTTCACGGCATCGTCTGCTTTGGCATCAAAGAATGGTGCTTGCAAGATCGCGGCAGGGAAGACGATTTCATTTAGCTCAGGGTTGTAATAAGCATTCACTGTCTGTGGTGTCATGCCCCATTCATCACGATCAATCGGCTTACCGAGTTTATTTAATTCAAATTTACCCGCAAAGTAACGCGCGTTGCGGAAGTTACCTAAAGCATCACCACGGGTAATTTTTAAATCTCCATAGTTTTTCCATTTATTTGGATAACCAATTTTTGGCATAAAGGTCGCGAGCTTCGCCTGTGCTTCTTTTTTCGTCGCTGGGCTCATCCAATCGAGCGTGTCGATGCTTTGCTTGTAGGCGAGAAGCAAATTACTAACCAGCTTTTCCATCTTTGCTTTGCTTTGCGCTGGGAAATGTTTTTCAACATAGAGGCGACCCAAGCTCTCTCCCATGCTTGCATCGACTAAACGCACACCGCGCTTCCAACGGACTTCTTGATTTGGTGTTCCGCTTAAGGTTGTGCCATAGAATGAAAAACTTTCTTCATTAAATGCTTTCGGAAGCTGCGTTGCTGCGGAACTTAAAATGTGCCACTTGAAGTAAGTTTTCCACGTTTCTAATGGCGTGTCTTGCATGATTTTGCTTAAAGCAGCGAGATACGTCGGCTGACTAACGATGACGGACTCAATTTTGCCGTGTACGCCTAAGGCTTTTAAATACGGCATCCAATCAAAGCCTGGCGTCAATTCGTTTAGCTTGTTAAATTCAATTTTGTTGTAGGCCTTAATTGGGTCGCGTAACTCAACTTTGGTCCACTGGATTTTAGCGAGTTCGGTCTCAAGCGCCAAAATTGACGCTGCACTTTGCGCAGCTGATTTGTCGCCTGCCATTGCCAGCATTTTTTCCACGTGTTTTTGGTATTTTGCGCGTGTGTCTTTGAGCTTTGCGTCATCATCTTTCAAGTAGTAATCACGATCTGGCATACCTAGGCCGGCTTGCGCGATATCCAAAACATATTTTGTGGAGTCTTTATTGTCTTGATGCACGCCAAAATCAAATGGCGCCGTGATACTCATGCTATTCATGAAAGCTAGAATTTCTGGCAATTGCGCTTTACTAGTTAAAGCATCGATTTTCGAAAATTCTGACGCGAGTGGTTTTAGTCCGAGTGATTCAATTTTCGCTGTGTCCATGAAGCTACTGTAAAGATCGGCAATTTTCTGCGCGTCTGTACCAGGCTTTGGATGTTGTTTTGCCAGTGACTCTGTAATTTTGTGCAACTGAGGAATTGTCGCTTCACGCAGATCAATGAATGCACCCGCAGATGAGCGATCGGCTGGGATCTCTGCTGTTTTGATCCAAGTGCCATTCACATAGCGATAAAAATCATCTTGAGGTTTTACACTGGCATCATTATTTTTTTGATCTACCCCAGATAAAAGAACGTGAGGCGACGAAGCTGTCACAATTTTTTGAGGCAGAGTTGCGTCGGCGTTGCCAATGCTAAATAGACAGAGCGCAATGGCACAGAATTGAAAGGTCTTCACGAAAATAATCTCCTAAAAATAGTTTGTTTTGTAACTTCGTTTGTTCTGATTTGTTTTGATTCGTTATATGAAGGTTTTTTACCGTCTTATAAGCGGATTGAGAATACATCATTGACAGCCTGATTTTCTAAAAGTTCTTTCCCTAGAAAGTAAAAAAAATCGCGAGTGTTCGTTTATACGTTTGACGATGCTAAAAAATCTTTCGTTGCCACCCTTGACGAAGTAAAAGAAGTGCCGCATAATCTCATTTCTGTG
>CAYPNW010000300.1:0-2731 GCA_964411965.1 uncultured Burkholderiaceae bacterium | reverse complement strand
AATATGACAGCGCTACATCTTCTCACTCTTATTTCCGCTGCGCTGCTTTTTCAGGTTGTCGCTGGCGCAGGGATCACGCTTTGGTGCAGGAATAATCGATTAGCACAGGCATCGCAACTTACCCAACCCGAGACGCCAGCAACTTCGCAAGGAGCATGGTCGGGTTGGCGCGATTTTCGTATAACCCGCCGCGAGTTTGAAGATACCGGACAGACCCAATGTTCGTTCTACTTGGAGCCTGTTGACGGTGTGGCACTTCCTTCGTTTAAGCCAGGGCAATACCTGACTTTTGCGCTACAAATTGGGGCTGATGTTGGCTCCAGCAACGACCCTAAAGTAAGTAATACCGTGAGTTCAGGTGGTAGCCTGATCCGATGTTACTCATTGTCAGACCAACCGAATTCAAACACCTACCGCATCACTATCAAGCGCGCATCTGCGCCAGCTGAAAAGCCGAATCTGCCACCGGGGGCGGCGTCCAACTACTTTCATGATCATGTGCAGGTGGGCGATATCCTCAAGGTGAAAGCACCCTCTGGCCGCTTTTCTATCGACGTTGAAACAAGTACGCCAGCAGTATTTATTGCCGGTGGAATTGGTATCACGCCGATGATGAGCATGCTGTTTTGGTGTTTGGAAAATCAAGCGACACGCGAGCTTCATTTGTATTACGGCGTGCGTAACAGCACTGACCATGCCTTCAAACAAGTATTGGAAGAGCTAGCACGCACGCATCCTCTATTCAAATTGCATGTGGCGTATAGCAGCCCTGAACCCAGTGACGTACAAGATGTCGACTATGAGCAAACTGGGTACATCGATTTAGTCTTGCTGCGCAACAGCTTGGCGCACGGCCAACATCAATTTTATGTGTGCGGCCCGCCGCCTATGATGCAAACCTTGGTTGCTGCTTTGCGCGCATGGGGCGTTAGCGAAGCTGCTATTCACTTCGAAGCATTCGGCCCCGCATCGGTGCAATTTAAAGGAGCAGCGACCAACGAGCCAGCAGCAAACACATCGACTTCGTTAGACATACGTTTGAGCCGCACGGGGCGCACGCTGGTGTGGAACGCGCAGGACGCCAACTTGCTGGATTTTGTGGAGCGGCAAGGCGTGTCAGTTGAGTCGGGCTGCCGCACGGGTAGCTGCGGCAGTTGCGAAACCAAGCTGGTCTCAGGGACTGTGAATTATGCAGATAAACCGGATTACCACATCACCCAAGGCCACTGTTTGCTCTGCGTTGGCAAACCGCAATCTGCACTGGTGTTGGATCTGTAAGGATAAATCATGTCGCCCAGTATAACGATCATCAAAGCCCACCTGTTCAGCCGAGAAGTAGTGCCCTTCTATCTTTCTCTCGTGGCGCTGGGCTTGGTCGCACTGCTTTGCGACGCCGCATTGCATCTGCTTGATGCGGTTTGGGTTGGACGTTGGTTAGGCATTCCCGGCGTGTTGTTAATCATTGCTTCACTCGGCTATTCAATGCGCAAGCGAAAATTAATTCGTTGCGGGCAACCAGCCAAATTACTGCGACTGCATGAATACTTAGCATGGGCGGGCTCCCTCTTAATTCTTGTGCACGCCGGTATTCACTTCAATGCGATTTTAGGTTGGCTTGCCGTATGGGCAATGCTCATCAACGTTGCCAGCGGGCTCACTGGCAAGTTCCTGTTTAATCGCGCAAAGAAACGTATTGAAGCTGCGCGCCAGCAAATGCGCGAACAGGGGCTTTCAGCAGAACAGCTTGCCGAGCGCACCTATTGGGACACACTAACCTTTGATGCGATTGCCGATTGGCGCGCAGTGCACTTCCCCATTACTTTGGCTTTTGCGGTGCTCGCGCTGGCGCATATTGTGGCGGTATTTTTATTTTGGGGCTGGCGATGAAAGGCCGCTGGCGTTGGATATGGCTCATCATGATTGCCAACTTGGCGGTATGCATCATTTTGGTTTTTGCCTACCCTCACCTGATGGTCAGCCCCGGCAAAGTCAGCCCCGGCCATGCGTCCTTCGAGACTGACTGTTTTGCATGCCACGCCCCTTTACGCGGCGCCAGCGTAGAGCGTTGCCTAGTCTGCCACGCACTGCCGGACATTGGCCTTCGCACTACCAAAGGAGCGCTCATCAAGCACAACACGGTGGCGCGCACCAACTCGCGCAAAGTCGCGTTTCATCAAGAACTCATCGAGCAAAACTGCATCGCCTGCCACAGCGACCATGCCGGCCCCAAACTCACCCAGCACAGCCGCAAACCGTTTTCGCATGCGCTTTTGCGGCCAGCAACGCAAAAACTTTGTGAAACCTGCCATGCACGGCCAAGCAATAAGCTGCATGACAACATCGCTCCAGCCATAGGCTGCGCGCAATGCCATCAAACCAATGGCTGGAAGCCAGCGAATTTCGATCACGCACTTTTACCAAAAGAGCAGCTGAGCCAATGCCACAACTGCCATAAAGCCCCAAGCGACAAACTGCATCGCCAAATCAAAGGCGACTGCGGGCAATGCCACAGCACCAAGGCATGGGAACCAGCCACGTTCGAGCACAGCAAATTTTTTGTACTAGACGGCGACCACAACACCTCCTGCGCCACCTGTCACACCACGGACAACTACAAGCAGTACACCTGCTACGGCTGCCACGAACATACGCTAGAAAACATCAAACGCAAGCACACCCGCGAAGGCATACGCAATTTCGACAACTGCGTGAAGTGTCATCGTAGTGCGGA
>CAYPNW010000299.1:0-2736 GCA_964411965.1 uncultured Burkholderiaceae bacterium | reverse complement strand
CGCGCTTCGCTGGCGGATAAATGGGACCACTCTGGTGTTGTGTAGCCTTGCAATTGGTGATGATCTTCGAAGTGGATGCCGGGCACGCCAGTTTTTTGTAGCAGCACATCCCACGTACGTTCGCGTGGAAAAGCTTTCTGTTCAAAGGCATAGTAGGCACCGCCACTTGGCATGCGCACAAACACCATTTGCACGCCGCGTGCTTGCAATTTCTTCACCGCACTTACGGCGCGCTCAATTTGCTTACTGACAGTTTTTTGCGCTTTCTCTGGCGTGTTTAACATGGGCGGCGGTGGGCCCATGAACCGGCTTGCCCAGATGCCTTGCGCCATGGTTTGGTAGCTAGCATCGGTTTCAACTTTCTGCCACATGGCGGTATTTCTATCCTTGTCTTGCACCTTGAGTTTTCTAACCGGATCTGGCCTTTGTGTGCCTTCCCGTCTTGGCCATGCTTCGCGTTTCAGCACGGTTGGTAGAGCGAAATCATCATCGTAAAAAGCGAAATAGGGCTCTAAAAATTGTTGTGACAGCCAATGCCCAACGCGTTGTGATGGACTCTCTTTGTGAAAATAAGTGATGGCCTCACTACGGTAGGCAAAGCCTGTAAAAAATAAATCTGGCGCAACGCCGATGATGAGCCGTCCGGTAAATTGCGGGTCTGCCGCCAAATCTTCCAACACGGGCATTGCAGACGTGCCTTCCAAGGCGAGTTGAATGGGACGTTCACCCGTGACTTGCTGCCAAACGGGCAATTGAATCCCAAACAGCACGCGCGATGATCCCACGATCACCAAGGCTTTCTCTTCACCTTGGTTGATACGGCGGCGTTGTTCTGCCCACGCGCTGTTGTCGCCGCTGTAGCTCGGCTGCACGCCAAACTTTCGCCAAGAAATTTCCCATGCGCTAACGAGTAAAACAAGAATCACCGTAGCCGCGATAAGAATTTTTCCCCATGGGCGCTCAGGTACATCGCGTTCTGGTACAGGTTGCGCGACGCCAGGGCGATCTGAGGCGGTTTGCCGCAACACAAGGCCAGGGCGGGCGGCGTCATGCATGTGGGCTTGTTGACTTGTGCTGGAGGTGGTCGTTGATGTCATGATCGCGCCCTCTTAGAACTGAAAGTAAATAAACGCATTGCCTGAACCTTGTGTGATCACCACTGCAAAGGCCATGACACTCCATATCAAAGCAAGGCCCCATGCGGGCGTGGTCGCAATGCTGGATTCCAAGGTGCGCGAACGCATCCGCCAATGGGCGCAGACGATGCCCAATACGATGACGGCCACCATAAAAATATGCAAGGTGGGCAGAATCGGCCCTGCTTGCGTGTTGGCGCCAACCATCCCCGTTAGCATTTGCCATGCCTTGCCGAAGGTGTGCGAGCGGAAAAATACCCAAGTGATGTTGATCAACAAATAGGTTCCTAAGCCTAAGCAAAACAATACTAGGGCGCTAGGATGGAAATCTTTAAACCGCGCACGCAACAATCGCTCTGCAGCAAGGTAAGTGCCGTGCAAGCCACCCCAAACCACAAAGGTCCAGTTTGCGCCATGCCACAAGCCGCCTAACAACATGGTTGCCATCAATGCGAAATAGGTTCGCGCTACGCCGTGGCGATTTCCACCCAAAGGAATGTAGACATAATCGCGCAGCCAAGACGACAAGGTAATGTGCCAGCGCCGCCAAAAATCCGAAAATCCCACCGCCGCATAGGGAAATCGAAAATTGTCTGGCATGGCAAATCCCAAACATAAGGCCACGCCAATCGCCGTGGTCGAATAACCAGCAAAATCGCAAAAAATTTGACCACTGAAAGCCAAGGTACCTATCCACGCATCAACGAGGCCAGGCAGCGCCTGCGTATCAAAAACTTTCTCTGCCGCTGGTGCTAGAAAACCATCAGCCAAAACGATCTTTTGGAACATGCCCAGCGTGATAAGAAACAAGCCAAATTGCAGCATTGCTGGCGTGGCTTTACGTGGCTGGGCAAACTGCGGCACAAGCTCTGTCGGGCGCATAATCGGCCCAGCTACTAGGTGCGGAAAGAAGGTTACGAACAACGCGTAGTCTAAAAAACTCCGCGCTGGCTGAGCACGTCGCAAATAAATATCGATCGTGTAGCACATGGTCGCAAAGGTATAAAACGAAATGCCAACAGGCAGCACAATACTGGCGGCAGGCGCTTGGTACGCCCAGCCCATTTGCGCCATTAGCGCGCTAAAGTTGTCGAGTAAAAAACTCCCGTATTTAAAGTACAGCAGCATGCCGAGGTTGGCGATGACGGACAACAGCATCCATAAACGGCGCGCTGCCGGTGCTTCAGCCTTGACCAGTTTTTGCGCTGCATACCAATCAACCACCGTTGAAATCCACAACAAAATAATGAACGGTGGATTCCACGCCGCGTAAAAGAGGTAACTCGCGATGAGCAGGTTGACTTTCTTGGTGGTCCAATTAAATGGCATCGAGTGCAACAAAAGCACCAAGATAAAGAAAGCAACGAAGGTCAACGAGTTAAAAACCATAGCAGCTCCAAATTGGAATTAATTCCATTTCCAAATCGATTGTGTCTAGGCGACGAGCCGCAGACAGTGCTGTAGCACGGCAAGGCGAAGGCAACAACGACACGATAGCTTTAGAAATGGAATAACGATGAGTATCTGACACTATCACGAGGCGGTTTAGGATTGTTCGTTTTGCAAAAATTTTGATTTAAGAAAACCACAAAAACGAGAA
>CAYPNW010000298.1:0-2741 GCA_964411965.1 uncultured Burkholderiaceae bacterium | reverse complement strand
GCGCGTTGCCTGCGCGTAGGACGTAGTGAGGATTCATAAAATAAGGGAGTATGCTTAAAAATAGTGCCATTAGCGTTTTATTTATAAGCATGCTGCTTATATACGTATGGAAGTATAAGAAAATTCGCTTTGTTTAGATTGTATGATGATGAAAGTAGGTGATTACATTACGTAAAAAACCTCTCAACACAGAGACACAGAGGCACAGAGGAAAAACGAGAACAAAGAATAACGATTTTTTTGCTTTTCTCAATGTCTCTGTGTTGAGGGGGTTTAATTTTTCCATTGCCAATAAATTTCATCGCCACCCAACCTGAAAATAGCCAAGTTTTCGAAAACAACAATGGTTTCATTGCAACATAAACAGCACATTGCAACATAAACAGCACGAAAGAACACACCATGACTGACTTATCCATCGCCCAAAAACTGACCGAATACAAACCAAAAAATAAAGTGCGCTTTGTCACAGCCGCATCTTTGTTTGATGGCCACGATGCGTCTATCAATATCATGCGACGCATTTTGATGGCGAACGGTGCGGAAGTGATTCACTTGGGGCACAACCGCTCAGTGGACGAAATCGTGACGGCTGCCTTACAAGAAGACGTGCAGGGCATTGCGATTTCTAGCTACCAAGGAGGTCATGTCGAATATTTCAAATACATGATCGACCTTCTCAAACAACGTGGCGGTGCACATATCAAAGTATTTGGCGGTGGCGGCGGGGTGATTGTCCCTGATGAAATCGCTGACCTGCATGCATATGGCGTGAGTCGCATTTTTAGCCCCGAAGACGGTCAACGTATGGGCTTGGTCGGCATGATTTTGGCGATGATACAAGCCTGCGATGTGGACTTGTCATCCTATGCACCAAGCAGCTTGCAAGTCTTGCAGCAAGGTGCAGTTGACGAAAAACACCGCCCGCTCGCCCAACTGATTACGGCATTAGAAAACGACGCCGTTACACCGCAGTTACGCAGCGCCATTACAGAAGCCGCAAAACAAATACCCACGCCTTCGTTCGGTATTACCGGCACAGGCGGCGCGGGTAAGTCGTCATTGACAGATGAACTCATACGCCGCATTCGCCTAGACCAAGATGATGAACTGAACATCGCCTTGATCTCCATCGACCCTTCGCGGCGTAAATCTGGTGGCGCGCTGCTGGGCGACAGAATCCGTATGAACGCCATCAACCCGTGGAAAGGCAAGCTGAAAGTATTCATGCGCTCTTTAGCAACGCGTGAAGCAGGGTCAGAAGTATCGCCAGCACTTCCTGATGTCATCGCCGCCTGTAAAGTCGCCGGTTTTGATTTGGTGATTGTAGAGACCAGCGGCATCGGGCAAGGCGACGCGGCGATCGTGCCTTTGGTGGATGTCAGCATGTATGTGATGACACCTGAATTCGGTGCGGCATCCCAGCTCGAAAAGATCGACATGTTGGACTTTGCCGATTTTATTGCGATCAATAAATTTGATCGCAAAGGTGCGCAAGATGCCCTGCGTGATGTGGCCAAACAATACCAGCGTAATCATGAACGGTGGGCACATAAACCTGAGGAAATGCCCGTCTACGGTACGCAAGCCTCGCGTTTTAATGACGATGGTGTCACCGCCTTATATCAAGGTATTTTGCCAAAGCTCGCGGCGCACGGCCTTACAATCAAGCCGAGCAAATTAGCGCCTATCGCCGCCAAATTTTCTAGCGGTAAAAATGTGATTGTGCCCCCTGCGCGTAGCCGCTATCTGGCAGAAATCGCTGACACCGTGCGGCATTTTCATCGCAGTACGGGCAAGCAAGTGGCACTCGCGCGCGAACGGCAGCAACTGCAAGAAAGTCAGCGCATGTTTGCCAACGCAAACAAGACGGTCACAGCCGTTGATTTTGATGAGTTGATTGCCGAGCGTGATAACCAACTCAGTGCCGAGGCCAAAAAATTAATCGCCATGTGGCCTGATATGCAGAAAGCCTACGCGGGGGATGAATACGTCGTGAAAATTCGCGACAAGGAAATCCGTACGCAACTCGTGCAACAAACTTTGTCTGGTACAAAAATCCGCAAGGTCGCGTTGCCGCGCTTTGTTGATCATGGCGAAATCTTGCGCTGGTTGATGCTAGAAAATGTTCCCGGTTCGTTTCCGTTTACGGCAGGTGTGTTTGCATTTAAACGTGAAGGTGAAGACCCAACACGTATGTTTGCGGGTGAAGGCGACCCTTTCCGCACCAACCGCCGCTTTAAATTGGTGTCGCAAGGCATGCCCGCCAAACGTCTTTCTACGGCGTTCGATTCCGTTACGTTATACGGCGCAGACCCAGCGATACGTCCCGATATTTATGGCAAGGTCGGTAATTCCGGTGTCTCCGTCGCTACTTTAGAAGACATGAAAGTGCTTTACGACGGTTTTGACCTGTGCGACCCCGCCACCAGTGTTTCAATGACCATCAACGGCCCTGCACCGACAATTTTGGCGTTCTTTATGAACACGGCAATTGATCAGCAAATGGACAAATTCCGCGCCGACAATCAGCGCGAACCCACCGCCGACGAAGCCGCCAAAATAAAAGCATGGGTTTTAATGAATGTGCGTGGCACCGTGCAAGCCGATATTTTGAAAGAAGATCAAGGCCAAAATACCTGCATCTTCTCGACAGAATTTTCACTCAAAGTCATGGGTGATATTCAAGAATATTTTGTCCACCACCAAGTGCGCAATTTTTACTCTGTATCTATTTCTGG
>CAYPNW010000297.1:0-2744 GCA_964411965.1 uncultured Burkholderiaceae bacterium | reverse complement strand
CTCACAAGGGGGCGATATCTCCGCATTAATCGCCACAGAAAACCCTGATTTTGTAACGAGCTTAATTACACTTGACCATCGTCGTATGCCTCTTCCTCGAAGCCCTTCTCTTCCAACGCTCAGTTTGCGCGCAACCGACTATGCAGCCGACCAGGGCGTACTACCCAACGATGAGGAACGTCGAATCTATCCAATAAGCGTGATTCGTTTAGAAGGCGCGAAACATAACGAACTAAGCGACCGGGGCGGCGAAGACGTGAAACAAAATATCAAAAAACATGTGCTGTCCTTTTTAAGAGAAAACCGACAAAAGCTGGCCAAGCAAAGTATTGAAACAAGCACGCCAAACCAGCAAGAAAGCGCATGCTTTATTCTTGTTGAGCTAGGCAAAGGTGAGATTCAGCGTTGGCCAAATCAAGTTTGTAGCATGCCACTTAGCCCTGCCTCGACGTTCAAAATACCCCATGCACTCGCAGCTTTAGAGGCCGGGGTGATCAGCGGGCCGGATGAATTGATTCGTTTTAATGGCCAAGGTAATTGGCCAGAATCGTCACGACGCGACCATACCTTGGCGTCAGCTATTCAACATTCAGTGGTATGGTATTTTCAAAGCGTTGCAGAACGCATGGGCGCAGCACGCGAGCAACATTATCTGGATCTGTTCAATTTTGGTAACCGTGATATACGCAGCGGCCTGACGAGCTTTTGGTTGGGTGGTTCGTTGAAAATCAGCCCTGAGCAACAACTTGCGTTCTACTTAAAATTGTTTCAAAACGAGCTGCCTGCATCCAATGCCAACATAAAAGCCCTTCAGCAAATGATGCTGCAACCGCAAGACAAGGTGCTGAATGCTTTTGGCGCACATCCCTTCAATGCGCCTTGGCCTGCCGATGCGCAGGTGCGCGCAAAAACCGGCAGCACTACTGACGAATCGGGCAAGGATGTGCGCTGGTTGGTTGGTCACGTAACACGTGCGGGCAAACAATACGTTTTTGTGAGCTGCGTGGTCGGTTCGTCCGAGTTAAATGCGCGCGCCGCTATTCAGTTAGCGGCAAACGGTCTGCGTAAAGCGGGCGTTTTGTAAAGCGATGCATCTGAAGAATACCTACCTTTGGTGCGCATTTTTACTGAGACAATTATTTCGATTGACGAATCAAACTCAACACCGCTTGCACCTCTTGATCAAGCCCTGCGCGGCTTTGCTCGAAGTCGCGCTTGACCACGACGTCTGGTGTCACGCTTTGGTCTGGCGTCGTCAGCTCATAGGTCGATGCCAATAAGGGGATGTCTACACCAACACCAGAGTTAGGTAGATTCACCCACAGTAATTGGCCGCCATTTAAACCTCGTTGATTTCCCCCCGTCGGCTGACCGACCAAAATCGCAGCCTGACTCTTTTGCGCAAGATCAGCCAAGATAAACGTGGCAGAACTATTTTCTGGCCCGACCAAGAGATAAGCTTGCCCTTGGTATCCGCGCGAGCTAGGCGCAACAGGGTCGATTGTTAGTTGCTTTGCCGCATTCGGCTTGAAGGAATATTTACCTGCGCTGGGGCCTTGGGTAATACGTTCGACCTGACCGGTACGGTCAAAAAAGCTGAAATCCCATGTGTCCAAATATCTGACCAATGCATACGGCACGCGCTCGTAGGCTGAGACTGATTGATCTGATACGGTTTGAAACGGACGTTTAAGAAGATATGACAATAGCTTTGCACCGATTTCGCCGCTACCACCTTCGTTGTCACGAATATCAATAATCAAATGCGGAACGCGCTTGGCGTTTAACTCTGCAAACGACTTTTCCAAAAAGCCCGCCCAGTCAAAGTTACTGTTCCAGAATGCGAAGTTAGGCAGACGCAAAAAACCCACGTTCTGCTCAATATGAAACGACCAAGCCGCGCTTTTTTCCACGATGCCCTGCGCTACGAGCGCTGCTTGGCGTTTGGCCAACGTCGTCGCGGTGACACTGACAGTTTCAAGCTCACCACTCATACGTCGCAGCGCCAGCACGTAGCGCCCATTTTGCGGCGGTGCCAAGAGCGGCCAGACAATATCCATCTGGCTGTAATCAAACCTGTCGTGATTGAGTTGTACTAAACGCTTACCGTCACTACTGCCATCAGCGCGCAAATAGGGGTGCATTTTTTCAACAATGGCCGAGGCGTTTTCACCATTCATCGTAAGAATTTCATCCCCGGCGCGTACCTTAGCGTCAGCACTCGCCAGCACTAACCAGCGTTTGTCGACTAAGCTTAATTTGATCGGCAGCTTGTTTTCTGACTCCAGCAACAGCGCCTGCACTGCTTTTTGTTGGTTCAGAATATTCGTCCAAGTATGGCCACAGCGCACTGCCGCTGCGAGTTCCGTGGCAGCCAAGTACATCTCGCCTAGGCTACGTGCAGCTTGACCGCGTTGCTCAAAATGACGGATGGCAGCGTCAATCTCCGCTTGCGTACGGTATTTGGTCAATGCGGGATGCAAGCTCGTCATTACGCGTGCTAACACTTGGGTATCACGCTTGGCTTGCTCGGCAGTGAGCACGATTTCAGCATTCGTTGCGGCGTCTGCATTCTGGCTTTGCTGTGGCGCGCCTTGCGCTGGCAAAGCAACGGTCAAACTGGCCATTACAAGGCTGACCGATGAGAAAAGGCGAAGCGATTGAGTTTTCAGCGCCAAGTAAAGAGGAGCCAGAAAACAAGGTTGCGTTGGTTGATGGTCAAAATGCATGTTCGTGTCCTTGTG
>CAYPNW010000296.1:0-2744 GCA_964411965.1 uncultured Burkholderiaceae bacterium | reverse complement strand
GCGGCGCAAAAAAAGTTGCCGTTGGCGATGAGGATAAGGCAAGCTCTTTGTTTTGACGCTTATTGCTTAATGAGCGAGCCGGGAATACCGTAAAGACGCTTTAGGAAAATTGATGACCGTTTTTCCACCATCCCGATTGATCGAGCACATCCTGGGCAGTGAGCCTGCCATTCGCGCTCGCACGTTAAGACTTCTTCCTCTTTTTTGGCTCAATATTGTCGGCGCTACTTTGCTAGTCATCGCGATAGCGCTAGGCTTGACGCCATTTTTTAATGCCGCAGTGACGATTTCTTACGGCACTGCTGGCACGATAATCTTTTTCTTCTTACTGCGTAGCGGTTGGTCGGCACGATTTGGCGACCCGTCGCTCGCCTTTCCATTACTTTTGTTCGCTTTAAGTTCTGTGGTCGTTTGCTACGGTATCGTCGATATTGCGCGGGGTGCGGGACTGCAATTGATGTGTCTGATTCTTGCCTTTGAAATGGATAGGGTGAAATCGCATCGCTTACTCTGGGCATCACTTTTTACAATTGTGCTGTTAGCGTCTACTTCACTGCTTCGAATTGTTTTCGATAGCGAGGGCACGCAAATCGACGTGGAAATATACAACTTAGTGATGGCCGCAGTTTTACTGCCCGTGGCGATTGTTGTCGGCAGCGAAATTGGCCGCGTTCACGAACAACAAATCCAGCAGCACGCGCAATTGGGCGACGCTTTACAACAATTAAATACGCTCTCCAATCAAGATGCATTAACAGGTCTGGCGAATCGACGCCAAATGCAATTATGGTTAGATGAAGAGCGACAAAGAACGAGTCGCACCGGGGAGAGCTATTGTGTGGCGATGCTGGATATTGATTGGTTCAAATCTATCAATGACCAGTATGGTCACTCAGCGGGTGACTTGGTGCTGCAATTGTTCGCGCGCATTGGTCGCGCCCACTTACACCCTGCGGATCGATTTGCGCGTTGGGGTGGCGAAGAATTCCTGCTGCTATTTCCCGCTAGTCAGTTAGAGCGCGCCTACCATGTGCTGCGGCAAATTCATCAGGCGGTCGCCGCCTTCGATTGGACCGACCATGTGCCCAACTTAACGCTGTCATTTTCTGCTGGCTTGAGCCAAGCGCGCACAGACGAGTCGAATACGACGCTGCTCAACCGCGCCGACGATGCGCTTTATCGAGCGAAAGAGTTAGGGCGCAATCAAATCGTGGTTGACAATGAAGCGGGGGTAAAGCTTGATGAAAAAGCGCTCGCCAGTTCCAAGCCACCTCAAATTCAATGGGAATTGCCGCAAAACAGCAGTCAAAACACGGCGGAAGATGCGGCATTACTTCAATACAAAACCGTTGCCAGTGGCGAGCAATCAAAATCAGATGATGCCCACGAAAAAACTCAAACAAGTAATGGCAACCTCCTCCAAATTAAGAAGCGATTTTGGGAGCGCATAGCGGATGTTCTATTAAGCCAAAACACCACAATACGTGAGCACTTGCGCTTACCCATTATCGCAACGGGTTTGCATTTGGTCTGGATAGCCGCGTTCGCTCTGTATGTCGTACCTTTAGGGCAAATTGACTTTGCTATCGGCGTGTTCGCGATACTGTATGACGCGACCGCGATGGTCGGCTTTTACGTCGCCATTCGCTTCGGCTGGTCACAGCGTTTTTCCGACCCCAGTTTGGTGCTGATGCAAATGCTCATTGCATGTTCGGTCTCCGCTTTGGCTTACATAGCCGCACCGATCTTACGCCCTTCCTTGTTGCATCTATTTTGTGTCATACAAGTGTTTGGTATGGCAACGCTCACACCAAAAGAGAGTCGTCGGGCGGGCATCGTTGCGGTTGTATTCTTACTGCTTCTTCTATGCGCAATTGTTTACACTCAACAGCCTGATGCGATTTTAGAGACCTTAAAGCTGACCTTGACTTGCTACGTTGTGATTAGGCTTGCGTTACTGTCGTGGCGTTATAGTCTAGTGCGCCAAAAAGTACGTGAAGATAAAACCGAATTGGCGCGTGCCGTCGAACAAGTGCAGGAGTTGGTAATACGGGATGCGCTTACGGGCTTGTTTAATCGTAAGCATTTACATGACTTACTTGTACACGAAAGAGAACGGCAATCGCGCACCGGGCAAACCTTTTGCATAGCCTTGCTTGATTTAGACTACTTCAAAAAAATAAACGACCAACATGGCCACCACATTGGTGATCAGGTTCTCATACAATTCGCAAAAATTGCGCAGACCTCATTGCGAGAGACGGACGTCATTGGTCGTTGGGGGGGCGAAGAATTTTTGATTCTCATGCGCGACACAGACCCCCATACCCAAGGCTTGCGAGCACTTTCTCGCCTGCGTACCAGCCTCGCAGAGTTGCGACTGCCGGTGCAAAATAGCGGGCTAAAAATTACTTTTTCCGCTGGCTTGGCTGATGCATCGTCCAACGAGCTCTTGCAGCACACCCTCGAACGCGCCGATCGCGCTTTATATCGCGCCAAAGCGGCAGGGCGTAATTGCGACCAAATTGGCGTACAAAAAGAGGTAGTGCACCACAGTTTGGCAAGCACCTAGTTCGCCCATTCCTCCCATGCCTGTTGTGACATCTTCTATGGCAGTTCTGGCGTGAATGGGCTGCCGAGTTATTCCATTTCCAATTCAACCTAGAAACGGCAGTTGACCGCTTCGAAGTTCAATTAAGTCCCTGTTCTTCAACAGAATTTTATTGTTAATAATGCTCACCGTT
>CAYPNW010000295.1:0-2749 GCA_964411965.1 uncultured Burkholderiaceae bacterium | reverse complement strand
CGAGCAACAGGAAAAAGCATGAAGAATTTAATTACCAAAGACAATTTGGTCACCGATGTGACCGTGCGCGACATCGAAATGCTCGACGTTGAAACTGACGCCACCAGCTACGCCCGTTTAGGTTGGATTATCGTAATTTTTGGCGTGATCGGCTTTTTGCTCTGGGCCTCATTTGCCCCCTTAGATAAAGGCGTACCCTTGAGCGGCAATATCGCCGTGGCAAGTAGCCGAAAAATTGTGCAACATCAAACCGGCGGCACGATAGACCAAATCCTGACCAAAGATGGCGATGAAGTGAAAGCTGGCCAGGTCTTAATCAAGATGAACGACGTAAGCGTGCGTTCCGCTGCCGAAATCGCGCGCGTGCAATGGTATGCCTCCAAAGCCACGGAAGCACGCTTGTTGGCAGAGCGCGATGGGGCAAGCACGATTCAATTTCCACCTGCATTGATTGAGGCAAAAAAAGACCCACGCATCGCGGCTAACTTGTCGTCACAAGAACAATTATTTGCCACTCGACGCGCTGGCTTGCAGAGTGATTTGGGCGCAATTAAAGAAAACATTGAAGGCTTAAAGTTGCAAGCGGGTGGCTTAGAAGAGTCGATGGTCAACAAAAAACAGCAACAGGAAATTTTGAAAGAGCAAGTCACCAGCATGCGTGATTTGGCGAAAGAAGGCTATGTGGCGCGCAACCGTTTGCTCGATTTGGAACGCACTTATGCGCAAGTCAACGGCAGTATTTCAGAAGATATTGGTAACTTTGGTCGTGTTAAACGGCAAATCGCTGAACTTACTTTCCGCCAATCACAACGCGTGCAAGACGTGCAAAAAGAAGTGCGTACGCAATTAGCCGATGTACAAAAAGAAGCCGATTCTTTGCAAAGTCGTTTAGAAGCGTTGGACTTTGATTTGAAAAATAGTCTGGTGCGCGCGCCTGTGGACGGCACCATCGTTGGCTTGAACGTATTCACCAATGGTGCTGTTGTCGCGGGTGGCTTTAAGTTGTTAGAGATCGTCCCGAAAGATGATGCGCTGATAGTTGAGGCCGTGTTGCCAGTGAACTTGGTTGATAAAGTACACGAAGGATTAAAGGTGGAAATGATTTTCTCCGCCTTCAACACCAACACCACACCACATATTCCTGGCATTGTCACGGGCGTTTCTGCCGACCGTGCAATCGATGAGCGCAATGGTCAAGCGTATTACAAGGTGCGCGCAGCGGTGGCGCCAGAGGGCAAGAAAGACGTCGCCAAGTTGGCAGTACGCCCAGGTATGCCTGTGGAATTGTTAGTGAAAACAGGCGAGCGAACAATGATGAATTACCTGCTCAAACCTGTGATTGACCGCGCTAAAACCTCGTTGACGGAGGAGTGATCATGGGACTCTCATTGCCAAAAAAAGTCCTCGCAAGCGCCATCTTGGCAGGTTTCGCTTTTCCAATATCAAGTGCGAATGCGATAGGGATTTTACAAGCTTACGAAGCCGCTCTGGTCAACGACCCGACTTACCGTTCGGCGATTTCCGAAAATCAGGCAGGGCAACAAAACAAGGCGATTGGTCGTGCAGGCTTGCTGCCCTCGCTGCAGTACAATTTTTCAGCGAGCAAAAATAAGGGCGATACGACAGCACCAAATTTTCGAGGCATAGAAACCACTTCACCATTGGATTACACGAGTACGAGCAACACGATCTCCTTACGCCAAACAGTGTTCAACTTGGACACCTATGCGCGTTACACGCAAGGCATCGCACAAACCAACTACAGCAACGCGCAATTTGATAGCCGCTCGCAAGATCTGATTATTCGTTTAGTGTCTGCTTATGCCGATGCCAAGTACGCTGAAGAACAATACAACCTGTATGTTGCACAACGCGATTCTTACGCCGAGCAAAAACGTATTAATGATCGTTTGTTTGATAAAGGCGAAGGCACCATCACCGATAAGTTAGAGACGCAAGCAAAACTAGATGTCTCTGAAACGCAGGTCTTAGAAGCTGCCGATAACGTTGCAAATACGCGCACAGTTTTGGGCGGGATTGTCGGTAAAGAGATCATGCAGTTGGATGGTCTATTGCCGGATTTTCGTGTCGGCTTGCTGATGCCCAGTAGCGTGACTGAATGGGAAGAAATCGCGAAAAAGAACAACCCGGAAATCATCGCTGGTCAATACGCGATTGAGATTTCTGAACAAGAAATTCGCAAAGCCAACTCAGGTCATTTACCACGCGTTGATTTCACAGCAAACTATAACCGTGGTGTGTCAGACAGTTTCACCACACGTTCGCAAGACAATAAAATTCGCAGCGTTGGCGTGCAATTGGTCTTGCCGATTTATTCTGGCGGCTATGTGAATGCGGTGGCTGCGCAGGCGGTAGCGAATCGCGATAAGGCACGCTCTGATTTAGATGCCACGACCAATCGCGTGACGGCCGAACTGCGCAAGCAATTCAAAATCGTTACTGGCAGCGTGGCAAAAATTGCGGCGCTAGAGAAATCAGTCAACTCCACGACCAAGCTGGTGGAAGCGACGAAGCAAAGTGTGAAAGGCGGCGTGCGGATTAACTTAGACGTGCTCAACGCCCAGCAACAATTAGTCGCCGCACAGCGAGATTTAGCGTCGGCGCGCTTCACCTATTTGGTCAGTTTCTTGCGTTTGCGCTTCTCGGCAGGGGTGTTAAGTGGACAAGATTTACAAACGGTTGCCGCGTATTTTCAGCCTTCGACTTGAGGCGCGTTTGCCTACAGTGG
>CAYPNW010000294.1:0-2756 GCA_964411965.1 uncultured Burkholderiaceae bacterium | reverse complement strand
AAAAAGGATGTCCCGCATGTCTAGTCAGCACCAAATTCCCTCCTATCTCACGCCGCACGCAACCAGCCCATGGGCTGTGTATTTAGAGCAAATTGATCGCGTTACGCCCTATTTGGGACATCTGTCACGCTGGGTAGAAACCCTAAAGCGGCCAAAGCGTATCTTGGTGGTGGACGTGCCTATCGAACGCGACGATGGCAGCATCGCGCATTTTGAAGGTTATCGCGTACAACACAACACCTCACGCGGGCCAGGTAAAGGCGGTGTGCGTTTTCATCAAGATGTCACGCTCTCAGAAGTGATGGCCTTGTCTGCATGGATGACGATTAAAAATTCTGCCGTGAACGTGCCTTACGGCGGGGCCAAAGGCGGCATACGTGTTGACCCGAAAACCTTGTCGACCAGCGAACTGATGCGCATGACGCGTCGTTACACATCGGAAATCGGCATCATTATTGGCCCAGACAAAGACATTCCTGCCCCGGATGTGAATACCAACGAGCAAACCATGGCGTGGATGATGGACACTTATTCCATGAATGAAGGCCGTACAGCTACCGGCGTGGTGACAGGTAAACCGATTTCGCTCGGTGGTAGCTTAGGTCGACGCGAAGCCACAGGACGTGGTGTGTTCGTGGTTGGTTGCGAAGCGGCAGCCAAGCGTGGTTTGGCAATTAATGGCGCGAGAATTGCCGTGCAAGGTTTTGGTAATGTCGGCGGCATCGCGGCACGTTTGTTTGCCGAAGCGGGCGCAAAAATAGTCGCTGTTCAAGATCATGGCGGGACGATTTTTCACAGCAATGGCTTAGACGTGGCAAAACTACTCAGCCATGTCTCCACCCATGGCAGTGTGGCGGGTTTCGACGGTGTTGAAGCAGTTCTTCCTGATGCCGAATTTTGGGCAGTGAATTGCGACATTCTGATTCCCGCAGCGTTGGAACAACAAATCACAGTCGAGAATGCGAATCAAATTCGCGCCAAAATTATTTTAGAGGGCGCAAACGGCCCAACGACGCCGGAAGCCGACGATATTTTGCGTGAAAAAGGCGTGTTGGTCGTGCCTGATGTGATTGCCAATGCAGGTGGTGTGACGGTTTCGTATTTTGAATGGGTACAAGATTTCTCAAGTTATTTTTGGACGGAAGATGAAATCAATTTGCGCCTGACACGCATCATGAAAGAAGCGTTTAATTCGGTTTGGCAAATTACAGAAGATAAAAATGTATCACTGCGCACAGCGGCCTTCATTATTGGCTGCACCCGCGTGCTGCAAGCTCGTGAGGTGCGCGGTTTATATCCATAAAAGCCTTTTCATAGCGCTCACATCGCCATTTTGCGCGCCTTGCACGCATTTTAAAAAATAGCGGTAATCTGACTGAACGATTTTGAATCAATGAGTTGAATCAATGAGTTGAATTAATGAGTTGAATCAATAAGCTTAATCAGCCAGCAAAAAACGCCTCGCTCATCTCTGTAAAAAGAGAGGGCGAGGCGTTGTCTTTTGTCGCCATATTTAACGTGGTTTTTTCGATTTATAATGTATAAAATATTGAAAAAGAATTGTTTCGTCGTAGATTATTTTAAGTTTTCTGATTAAACTAAGTGAAACTTTAGGAGCTAGCGATGAATTATGAAAAAACAATTCAAGTGCATAAGGCGTATTCGGCGCGCATGGCGAGCAAATTTGCTTGTTTAAGCCTCATCCTCTCTGCATTGTTTGCCGCGCAAACTGCTGCAGCGAATGACACCTTGGCGCGCATCAAAAGCAAACAAAGCATCACACTCGCGCACCGCGATAGCTCATTTCCCTTCTCCTATTACTCAGATAAAAAAGTGCCTATCGGTTACTCGGTCGACCTGTGCCTGAAGATCGTTGAGGCTTTGCGCAAAGAGTTGAAATTACCCAATTTAACGGTGAATTATTTATTGGTGTCGTCGAGCACACGGATTGCGGCGATCAAGGAAGGCAACGCCGATCTTGAGTGTGGCTCTACTACCAATAACGCAGAAAGGCGGAAGGAAGTTAGTTTCACGATTCCGCATTTTTTCTCCTCCGCGCGCATGATCGTTCGCAAGGAATCAGGCATTAAAAATTGGAACGATCTAAAAGCCAAAACGGTAGTCACAACGAAAGGTTCAACGGCCGTGAAATTGGTCAGTGATCTCAACGATGTGCGCCAAATTGGTTTGAAAGTGATCGAGGCGGCAGATCATGCGGAGTCGTTCAAAATGGTGGAAAGCTTTCAAGCCGACGCTTTTGTAATGGACGATGCGCTGTTGTTTGGTTTTAAGGCAAAGAGTAAAACACCGGAAAAATTCGATGTGGTAGGCGAACCGCTGTCGACGGAACCTTATTCCATCATGTTGGCAAAAGATGACCCAGCTTTTAAGAAATTTGTGGACGGCGAGCTCGCACGCTTGGCCAATGATGGCGAAACCACGCGTCTCTATACGAAATGGTTTCGTAGCGCAGTGCCGCCAAACGGTGTTAATCTGAATATGACGATGAGTTTCTTGTTACGTGACAACTTACGTTTTCCCTCTGACAAGCTGGCAGATTGAATTATTTGTATCAGGAAACTTACGTAGTATTACGTATAAAAAGTAAGGAAAGAGTGAATTGAAGACAAATAGTTTTTGTTAAACTAATTCAGGCTGACGGTTCGCGCTTTTTTCATTTTGTTTTACCTCGCTTTAAAGATGTTTTAACTTTTTTCGGAGACAGTATGAAAGTAACAAAATTATTCGCAGTATTG
>CAYPNW010000293.1:0-2795 GCA_964411965.1 uncultured Burkholderiaceae bacterium | reverse complement strand
GAGCCAGCGGACGAGGTATTGGCGTAGGTGTCAAGAATCGTGGGTGACTCTTCGGGTGTCGCGTCACGCCCTAAAATCGTGCGCGAAATCAACAGGTTCATATTCAGATTAGCCTGGTGCAGCCAGAATCGTTTAATGTCGGTAATGCTGAGTTGATGTGCTTGCACCGTGTCGGTGATAAGGGCAGCAGCCATTGGGCACACATCGCGGAATACTTTGCGTCCCTGTTGACGGAATAATTTATCGGGTTTGCCAACACCACTTTCATCAGCGCGATTGAGGAAGCCGAAGTTGTTGCGAATATTGTTCGAAAATTGTGTCTTGAGCTTCATGCCAACAACTTCAAATTGGTGTGCAGAGCTAGCGTTCTCGGCGCGTTCAAGCAGCACTGCAGTGCATGCATCACCAAAGATAAAGTGGCTGTCGCGGTCACGCCAATTCAAGTGGCCACTGGTAATTTCTGGGCTAATCACAAGCACAGCGCGCGCTTGGCCAGTGACTATTGCCGTGACACCCGCTTGAATACCAAAAGTCGCCGAGGAGCAAGCGACGTTCATATCAAAGCCGTAGCCGTTAATGCCTAATGCCGTTTGCACTTCCACTGCTATTGCTGGGTAGGCGCGCTGCAAGTTACTGCACGCCACAATCACAGCATCCACGTCGGCAGCGGTGCGCCCGGCGCGCTCTAAGGCTTGCGTCGCAGCGGCAACGGCCATATCGCACATAATCGATGGTTGGTCGTCGCTGCGTTCAGGAATATCGGGTGCCATTCGGTTGATATCTAGCACGCCAGATTTGTTCATGACATAACGGGCTTTAATGCCCGATGCTTTCTCAATGAAGGCTTCGCTCGATGGCTCTAAAGCAGTGACGGTACCTTCGGCAATCGCCGCAGCATTATTTTGGTTGAATTGCTCGACGTAGGCGTTAAAGCAGGCGATGAGTTCAGTATTGCTAATTGACTCGGAGGGGGTGAAAAGGCCTGTGCCGCTGATCACGATTTGGTTCATGTTGTACTTTCTGATTATTTTGGCAATGTACGCGAGTTTGGTGGCACCGCGCGCCGTGGTTGCGCGATTTTACACAATGTTTTTATGTGTGCAGTGCAAAAATAAGAGGGCGTCAAATTGAGACATCTTTTTAGGGCATGGCTCACCGCCAATGTGGTTCCCAAAGTATCAAAAAAGGAAAGTGCAGAGTAAGCGCGCACTGAATCACGAAAAAGCAGTTATCAGCGCTCTCTGCGACTCTGCGGTGAAAAACTAACCTTACCGAATACAAGTCTAATCAAATAACACCACAGAGCGTATCGACTCACCGTTCTTCATTAAGTCAAAACCTTCATTGATACGATCTAAGGACAGTCGGTGCGTAATCAGGTCGTCAATATTGAGTTTGCCTTCCATGTACCAATCGACAATTTTAGGTACATCGGTGCGGCCACGTGCGCCGCCGAAGGCAGAGCCTTTCCATTCCCGTCCCGTCACCAACTGAAACGGACGGGTGCTAATTTCTGCGCCTGCTTCAGCCACGCCAATAATGATGGATTTGCCCCAACCCTTGTGACAACACTCAAGTGCCTGCCGCATCAGTTTGGTATTGCCCACGCACTCAAATGAGTAGTCGGCGCCGCCGTCAGTCAGTTGAATAATGTGATCGACCACGTTTTCGATTTGACTTGGATTGATAAAATCGGTCATGCCAAATTGGCGCGCCATGGCTTCGCGCTTGGGGTTCAAGTCAACCCCAATGATTTTATTCGCGCCGACCATTTTTGCCGCTTGAATCACATTTAAACCAATGCCACCTAAACCAAACACCACAACATTCGCACCCGCTTCAACTTTCGCCGTGAAAATGACGGCGCCCACGCCTGTCGTTACGCCACAGCCGATGTAGCAAATCATATCGAATGGCGCGTCGCTGCGCACTTTGGCAACGGCGATCTCAGGGACCACAATGTAATTCGAGAAAGTTGATGTGCCCATGTAGTGAAACAAAGGCTTGCCATCCATCGAAAACCGCGAAGTCGCATCAGGCATCAGCCCACGCCCCTGCGTACTTCGTATGGCTTGGCAGAGATTGGTTTTACGCGAAAGACAAAATTTACATTGACGGCATTCCGGCGTGTACAGAGGGATCACATGGTCGCCTTGGCGCAAACTAGTGACGCCAGCCCCCACGTCAACCACTATGCCAGCACCCTCATGTCCCAAGATGGCGGGGAACAAGCCTTCAGGATCGGCGCCAGATAAGGTGTAGTAATCAGTATGACAAATGCCCGTCGCTTTGATTTCAATTAACACCTCGCCCGCTTGTGGGCCTTGCAAATCAACTTCTTCAATCGTGAGTGGGGCATTAGCTTGCCAAGCAACAGCGGCTTTGGTTTTCATAGGCGTGATAATTAATGAGTGATGATTTTCTGTGGCGATGTTACATACTACATGGCTGTCGTGCAGAAAAACATAAGGAGAAAAATGAGTTGGCCTTCTTTTTTCAGGAAATCCAACTCCGTTGAACAACTGAATAGGTCGAAGAAAAACAATTTAGGGAAAATCATACATTGATTCCCCTAGAATTTTTCGTTTGCATCTGTCTAAGAAAGTCCTACAATGTTTTCTTAAACCAATTTTTTGGTCATCGGAAGGTGCGCGGATTGTGTAAATAAAAACGCTCTTCAATTTTGCGATTTTGATGCCGAGTCAAACTAAATCGTGAGCTTGCATTGTTAATCACCAAGGGAAACTCTGATTAAGTGCAGCGAGCGGCCAAACTTTGGATCGAGAAGCGCATCT
>CAYPNW010000292.1:0-2836 GCA_964411965.1 uncultured Burkholderiaceae bacterium | reverse complement strand
GTGCGCTTCTCGATTCAAACTTTGACCGCTCGCTACACTTAATCAGAGCTTCCTAAAGTTGATTCCGCGCGACGTGAAGATGAGCATAAAACGACCGCATGCAGCTTTATTCATTTGTGAAACGCAGGTTTATGCACTCGAAGCGCGCCAAGGCCTTAAATTAGAAATATGATGATGGTTTAGGCAGTCGGTAAAATGACGCTTGATTGATCAATTCAGCGAGCGAACATTTTTCGCGCAAAAAGGGCTCCGCGAAGCCGCATACCTTAGAGAGGAAATCGCCATGCAGTTCACCAGACAAACCGTTCAGTGTCTTTCACCAAAGGGACTGCATCAGATGGCGTACAAAGAATGGGGTGATCCGCGCAATCCAAAAGTGCTTTTGGCGGTGCACGGCATCACGCGCGTATCAGATGATTTTGACGCCTTGGCGTTAGCGTTGTGTGATGAGTATCGTGTGGTGTGTCCCGATGTGGTGGGCCGTGGTAAATCAGATTGGCTGCCAGACCCTTTGCTGTATCAAATTCCCCAATATGTGAGCGATATGGTGACCTTGGTTGCCCGCTTAAATGCAACAACTTTAGATTGGTTTGGCACCTCAATGGGTGGCTTGATAGGAATGATTTATGCCTCGCTACCAAACAATCCTGTACGTAAACTTGTTTTGAATGACGTTGGCCCTGTGCTCAACTATGAGGCATTGATCCGCATCGGCGACTATATCGGGCAAGATATGCGCTTTGCGACGTTTGAGGAAGGCGCGGCATACATCCGAGAAATTTCCCAAACTTTTGGTTCACATACCGAGGCACAATGGCTTAAATTGGCGCAAGACGTTCTCAAACAAAATCAAGAAGGGCAGTGGATTCGTCATTACGATTTATCCATCGCGCAGCCGGTCAAAGCCACCACACCGCAAAGCGCAGCAATTGCCGAGGCAACGCTCTGGGCAGCTTATGATGCAATTCGTTGCCCAACTTTGCTGGTACGTGGGCGCGAATCGGATTTGATCACGCTTGAATCTGCGACACAAATGGCGCAACGCGGGCCGAAAGCGCAAGTCGTCGAATTGGCTGGCGTGGGACATGCACCAACCTTCGTCCACGCGGATCAAATTGCCATTGCAAGAAATTTTTTATTAACTTGATCTGATTGATTTTTTACAGAGTAAAACGCTGGTTTGCGCAAACTCAGCATTTTTTTGGACAAATACTATGCATATTCAACGACTTCATGTGGGTGACAGACTTTCGGATACGGCAGTTTTTAACGGCACGGTATATTTGGCAGGGCAAATTCCCGACGATACAACGCAGGATGTTCGCGGCCAGACACGTCAAGTCTTGGCGCATATTGATCGCCTGCTTGAAGAGGCAGGCAGCGACAAATCGCGACTCTTAATGTGCCAAATTTTTTTGAAGGACATTCGTCTGATTGGCGAAATGAATCAAGAATGGGACGCTTGGGTTGTGCCTGGGCACACACCGCCGCGCGCCACGGTGCAAGCGGCATTGGCCAATACTGACTGGTTAGTCGAAATCGTCGTTACAGCGGCGCAAAAATAAAGCCATGCTGTCAAATCGCACGCCTGATTCTCCATCGCCGTTTCTAGAAGGCCTAACGCCTGTTGAAGCGGAACGCCTGCTGTCTGCGTTAAGTTTTGTGACGCCTTCGTATGCGACAGTACAAGTAAAAACAGAACAGAACGCCTTACAGTTCGTGCAAGGTGTGGTGGCGACTCTAGCTTTTTTAAAAACCGATATTGATACCCGCATTGCCGGCGTGCTGTTTGAGTTGTCTGATATTGATCCACCTGCGGCGGAGAAGATTGAAGCGCTTTTTGGTCGTGAAATTGCTGGATTGGTGACGGGCATTCGTCAGTTAATGCGTTTGCGCGACGCCACCCTCACGCAGCACGAATTTGGGCGCGGCAAAGACGCGGCTGAGAAGACAGCCACCCAATTAGAAACGCTGCGCAAGATGGTGTTAGCGATGGCGACCGACATGCGTGTCGTGCTAGTACGCCTTGCTTCACGTGTGACGACATTGCGCTATTTTGCCGAATGCAAACGCGAAGATGGCGTAGCGCAGCAATTTGCCAGTGAGACCATGGATCTCTACGCGCCACTGGCGAATCGTTTGGGTGTTTGGCAGCTCAAATGGGAGCTGGAAGATTTGGCATTTCGTTTTTTAGAACCCGTGCAATACAAGCGTATTGCCAAAATGCTAGAGGAAAAACGCTTAGAACGTGAAAGCTTCGTGGTCAATGCGATTGCGCGCTTGAATACTGAATTGAGCGCAGCGGGCATCAAAGCAGAAGTGTCTGGCAGACCCAAACACATTTACAGTATTTGGAAAAAAATGAAGGGTAAAGACGTCGATTTTGACGAGCTTTACGACGTGCGGGCTTTTCGCGTGGTCGTAGACGACCTGAAGGATTGTTATACCGTCTTGGGGATCGTGCATAACGCCTGGGTGCCCATTCCCAAAGAGTTCGACGACTATATTTCACGCCCAAAGCCAAACGGCTACCGATCTTTGCATACAGTGGTGGTGGTGGAAGATGGCCGCCCCCTCGAAGTACAGATTCGCACGCGGGAGATGCATCAGTTCGCTGAATATGGCGTTGCAGCCCATTGGCGCTATAAAGAGACGGGCGGATCAAACTTTTCTGCGCAAGAATACGACGAAAAAATTGCTTGGTTGCGGCAACTTTTAGCGTGGAAAAATGACGTGACCGATGCCGTTGTTAGCCACGAAGAGTTACAACGCGAATGGGTCGAAAAAATCAAGGCAGCGTCCTTGGACGATCGTATTTATGTGCTCACGCCGCAGG
>CAYPNW010000291.1:0-2860 GCA_964411965.1 uncultured Burkholderiaceae bacterium | reverse complement strand
TGTGTGCACAGGATGCGCAGAGTCGCTCTAACTTTACGTGCGCTGCCGCACGGATGCGGCTTGCGATGAAATTGATGATGCTGACAGACTGAGTTGAACGCTTCGATGTTCGCCAGATAATTTTCTTGGAGCATATCAACAATGAAAATCGGCATGATAGGCATGGGACGCATGGGCGCCAACATGGTGCGTCGTTTAACGCAAAGACGGCACGAATGCGTTGTGTTCGATAGTGATGCGGATAAGGTTGAGGCCGTGCGGCATCCCGGTGTAACGGGCACCAGTTCATTGGAAATTTTCGTTAAAGAACTACAACATCCGCGTGTGATTTGGTTGATGGTGCCGTCAGCAGTAGTCGATGAGATCTTGGAAAAACTCAGCTATTTGCTAAACGCGGGTGATATTTTGATCGATGGTGGTAATTCGTTCTATCAAGACGATATCCGACGTGCCAAGCAAATGGCGGCGCACCAAGTGCATTATGTTGACGTGGGCACCAGTGGTGGGGTTGCGGGCGTTGAACGTGGCTATTGTTTGATGATAGGCGGCCCGTTGCATACCGTGCAAAAACTTGAACCTTTGTTTCAAGCATTAGCGCCTGGCATTGATGCCGCCAGCCGCACGCCAGATCGGCATCGTCCTGAAAGCACCGCCGAAGCGGGGTATTTTCATTGCGGTGGACACGGCGCAGGCCACTTTGTGAAGATGGTGCATAACGGTATTGAGTACGGCATCATGGGTGCCTTCGCGGAAGGGCTCAACATCCTTTCTAAAGCCAATATCGGACAGCGCAGCTTAACTGACAAAGGTGAGCATGCCGACGCTGAAACCACGCCGCTGCGGCATCCGGAACATTATCAATATCAATTTGACCTTTCTGAGATTACAGAACTTTGGCGACGCGGCAGTGTGATTAGTTCGTGGTTACTCGATTTGACAGCCAGCGCCTTATTGCGTGATGCCAGTCTAAAAGGCTTTACGGGGCACGTGTCGGATTCTGGCGAAGGCCGCTGGACGATTGGTGCTGCGCTCGATGAAGGTGTGCCGACGCCAATATTAAGCGCGGCGTTGTTTGAGCGATTTAGTTCTCGCGGCGAGGCAGATTTTGCGAATAAATTGCTTTCAGCCATGCGCCATGGTTTTGGCGGCCATGATGAGAAAGTGACACCCACGTGAACAATGGGATCGGCACGACTAGCGCTTTAGCGGGAACCCTGCTTGTGTCGGACTCACTTGTCAAAGTCCCGCAACTAATCACGGAGTATTTCGCATTTCAGCCTGACGTTGAATGTAAGGCGCAGCACGTATCCTTTGGCACCTCGGGCCATCGTGGTTCGTCCTTGGAGCAGAGTTTTAACGAGTGGCACGTACTGGCGATTTGTCAGGCGATTTGCCATTACCGTGCGAAACAAGCCTGGAGCGGCCCTTTATTTTTGGGTGCGGATACGCATGCTCTATCGAGCGCCGCGTTTGCCAGCGCGATGGAGGTGCTGGCGGCGAACGGTGTCGATGTCATGATATCTCCCAAACACGAACCAACACCAACGCCCGCAGTGTCATTGGCAATACTCACATTTAACCAAGGACGCAATCACGGCCTTGCCGATGGTATTGTGATTACGTCGTCGCATAACCCGCCTGACAGCGGTGGTATCAAGTACAACCCACCACACGGCGGCGCGGCAAATTGTGAAGTAACAACTTGGATACAAGACCACGCGAACGAGTTGATGTTGCGTGCACTACAAGGTGTGAAACGGGTCAGTTACCAAACAGCCTTAAACGCGGCTACCACCCACGCCTACAATTATCTAGAAAAATATGTACGTGCTTTGCCGCAAGTGATCGATTTGAAGTTGATCAGCGAAGCAGGAGTGCGGCTCGCCATTGATCCTTTGGGGGGCGCAGGCGTTCACTATTGGTCACGTATTGCCAATGAGTTTGATCTCGATTTGAGCGTACTTAATACAGACCTTGATCCTACTTTTCGCTTTGTGCTAGCAGATTGGGATGGGGCGATTCGCATGGATCCGTCATCGTCTTTTGTGATGCAGAACTTACTCAGTAAAAAAAACCAATACGATATTTTAGGCGCCTGCGACACCGACCATGATCGGCATGGCGTGGTGACACCTCTCGGTGGCCTTATACCAAGTAATCAATTTTTACTGGTCGCGATTAATTATTTGTTTCAGCACCGCCCCGCATGGAAGCCGACGTTGGGTATTGGTAAGACTATGGTGACAAGTCAATCAATAGATCGGCTCGCGGCGCAACTAAACCGGCCGATTTTTGAGACGCCTGCTGGGTTTAAGTGGTTTGCTGAGGGCTTACAAAAATCAAGTTTAGGTTTTTGTGGTGAGGAGAGTGCTGGTGCCACGTTCTTACGCAAAGACGGTGGCGTATGGACGAGTGATAAAGATGGCTTGATTCCCATCTTGTTAGCCGCTGAGATCAAGGCGAAAACTGGCGACGATCCTGCGCACATTTATCAATTGCTTTGCACATCACTTGGCACATCGTTTTATCAACGCGAAGAAATGCCCGCATCGGTAGCACAGAAAACAAAGTTAAAGGAAATTACGCCACAAAGCGTCGCTGCGTGCGACTTAGCGGGTGAAAAAATTATTGAGATAGCCACGCGTGCAAAAGGCAATGGACAATGTCTAGGCGGCGTAAAAGTGTCCACTAAAAACGCGTGGTTTGCCATCAGACCATCTGGAACCGAAGCGCTGGTTAAAATTTATGCGGAGAGCTTTATCGGTGAGCAGCATCTACAAACTGTCCTTGCTGAGGCGAAGATCATGCTGAACGATGCGGTTTCAGCGAAATAAACTTTGCTATTTTCAAGCGCGAAGGT
>CAYPNW010000290.1:0-2873 GCA_964411965.1 uncultured Burkholderiaceae bacterium | reverse complement strand
AATGCTTGAGCAAACAAGTTTAATGATGAAGAAAAATTTTTATACATATGTCTTAGTTGTTGTCATCGCGGCGTTGGCGGGTTGCGCATCAACTCCGAATAACGCGCCTATAGTGGACAGAAATCAACGAGACGCGGCACCGGCGAATCTGCCCAGCACGCAAGTAGAGGTGAAACCCGCAGCAAAACCTGCTGTTGAAGCGCAAGCAACTTATGTCGTTAAGCGCGGCGATACCTTGTATCGAATTGGCTTGGATCACGGACAGAGCCACAACGATTTAGCCCTTTGGAATAACCTCAAGAACGTGGACGACATAAAGGTTGGGCAAGTCCTAAAGGTGAGCCCACCGGAAGCAATTGGTGGCGTACAAACTGGTGCGGTCACGAATGGTGGCGCGGTCGAAATAAAGAGTATTTCGTCGGTGAGCCCTGCGACAAATAAATCCTTACCCCGAGGCGACAAAAAGCCCTATTCGGAAGCTAATTTGGCTGAGCTGCAAAAACCTGAACCAAGCTCAACTGCCTCAGCAATTGCGGTGAGTAAACCTGAAGCTGGAATCGCCACTAAGACGACAGAAAAACCAGCAGAAAAACCAGCAGAAAAGCCTGTTGCAAGCACCGCATCGACACCCGCCGCCGAGCAAGAGTCAGTGGAGTGGATTTGGCCTACGGAAGGAAAAGTAATTGCCAGCTTTGATGACTCAAAAAACAAAGGGATCGATATCGCTGGTAAGCCTGGTCAAGATATTTTTGCAGCTGGCCCCGGAAAAGTGATGTATGAAGGGAGTGGAATTCGTGGCTATGGTAATCTGGTCATCATTAAGCACACGAATACCCCTTTTCTTTCTGCCTACGCCCACAACAAAGTTAATTTGGTGAAGGAAGGCCAGACGATTGTTAAGGGTCAAAAAATTGCTGAAATGGGCAATTCAGATACAGAAGTGACGAAGTTGCATTTTGAGATTAGACAGCAAGGCAAGCCAGTCGACCCAGCTAAGTTTTTGCCGAGTCGATAGTTCCCCTCCATGGTTTTATCCGAATAATGAAGTAAAGCTGCATTCCTCTGCGATTCATCATGCCAAAAACGACATCGAATTATCGACTGCGAGACGAAGAAAAGATGCCGGGCGTGGTCGCTGACCTCATCGATGAAAATCTTGCTGCGCAAGCCGATGCAGAGAACGGTGAGACTGATGATGATTCGATGCATGAGATTGCCGAGGACAGCGCTGATGCTGAACCAGCCGGCGAAATGGAGCTGGATGTCGACAACCCTGCCATTGCGGTCATCGCGCCGATTGATGAGCTCAAGCGTGTTTTAGCTGCTGAGCTTTCGACTGATACGACTCAGCATTATTTGAATCAAATCGGCACGCGCCCTTTGTTTGCCATGGCGGAAGAATTGCACTATGCGACGCTGGCGAAGCAAGGTAATTTCGAGGCGCGACAAAAAATGATTGAGCATAATTTGCGCTTAGTCGTGTCCATTGCCAAGCATTACATTAATCGCGGCGTCGCGCTGTTAGACATGATCGAAGAGGGCAATCTCGGCTTAATGCATGCAATTGATAAGTTCGAGCCAGAGCGTGGATTTCGGTTTTCTACTTATGCAACGTGGTGGATACGTCAAAGCATAGAGCGCGCGATCATGAATCAAGCTCGCACCATACGCTTACCAGTGCATGTCGTGCGCGAGTTGAACCAAATTTTGCGCGCTAAGTATCACCTCGAATCGCAGCAAAGAGACGGGCGGGATGCGGCGATCGAAGATATTGCGCATTTGGTCGATCGACCTTTGGACGAAGTGCAAGACATATTGGCGTTATCCGAACACGCCACCTCCTTGGACACACCGCTCGACAATGACCCGCAATCGAGCCTGATGGACATGTTACCTGGTGATAGTGATGACGGGCCAGAAAACAAAGCAGAGCAACATGAAATGACTGTTTTGGTGCGAGATTGGTTATCTAAGCTGCCGGACAAACAACGTATCGTGGTCGTACGCCGGTTTGGTTTAGATAACGATGACCCTGCTACCTTAGAAACTTTGGCTGACGAAATGGGCATCACACGCGAGCGCGTTCGGCAAATTCAACAAGAAGCGCTCGTGAAACTTAAACGCTCTTTCACTTCACGTGGAGTCGGTCGCGACGCATTGCTTTAAATGCCGCTTTAACTCTATTCTAGTTTGTCTTAGATTCATTTAAAGCCATACTTATAGCGCGAGCTTAACCGAGAATTTGCTGGTTTTGCGACACTATTCACTTCAATTTTTTATTAATACTCGGCCCTTTTGGGTCTTTTACACATGAAAAAACTTTTTATTCGCTCGATAGACATGGACGCGCGCGGGGTCGGTAATCTGGACAATGAAGACGGCACGCCGGGCAAGGTGATATTTGTCGATGGTGCGTTGCCGGGCGAAGTCGTTAGTTTTAATCCTTACCGCAAAAAACCGAGTTGGGAGGCGGCGACCTTAGGCACTTTATTCAAGGAATCTTCACAACGAGTTAAACCGCGCTGTGAATTTTTTGGTATTTGCGGTGGTTGCTCGATGCAGCATGTGGACGCCAGTGCGCAGGTGGCGATGAAGCAGAGAATTTTGGAAGACAACCTCAGTCATATCGGCAAAGTGAAAGCAGAAATGATTTTGCGCCCAATCGTTGGGCCGACCTGGGGCTATCGTTATCGCGCCCGCCTTTCAGTGAGGAATGTGCATAAGAAAGGCACAGTGCTCGTGGGTTTCCATGAAAAAAAATCGCGTTATGTCGCGAACATGAGCTCTTGCGAAATTTTGCCGCCCCATGTGTCGGCGATGTTATTGCCTTTACGCGAATTGATTGCGAGTTTATCGATCATTGAAGCCTTGCC
>CAYPNW010000289.1:1438-2886 GCA_964411965.1 uncultured Burkholderiaceae bacterium | reverse complement strand
AGATTTTGCAGGCTACCAAGAACAGGGCTTGAGAAGGTCAATAGCGCGATGTTCTACAACTTTATCGTGTCGACTTTAAGCATACTCCCAAAATTTTATTGAATTATTCAGGTTTCGCGCTGTATTTTAATGCGAAACAAAAAAATACATAGGGAGGTATGATGTCTTACAGCCTGCCGAAGCAGGTGTAAGCCATCACAAGCAGAGCACGTTTATTGCGACTGCACCACCGAATTAATCGTGATTGGTGTGACAGGCACATTCGTCAAACCACCTTGCGTAGAAACTGGCACTGCCCGAATCCTGTCGACCACGTCTAATCCCTGCACAACTTTGCCGAACACGGCGTAACCACCATTGCTGGTATCCAGCGCCGCGTTATCGACGACGTTGACAAAGAACTGCGATGTTGCTGAATCCAAAACATTGGTACGTGCCATTGCCACAGTTCCGCGCAGATTGCTTAAGCCATTCCCAGCCTCGAGTTTGATCGCTGGCATGGTGGCGGGTTGGGTTAATGCACTGGTAAAACCACCACCTTGAATCACAAAATTGGACTCAACTCGGTGGAAGATGGTGTTCACGTAAAAACTGCTTTCGACGTAATTTAAGAAATTATCAACACTAACGGGCGCTTTTGCAGGATTAAGTTCCATCACAATGGTGCCAAGTGAAGTCACCATCGTGACCTGCGGTTGATTGGTTAAAGGTATCGTGAAATTGGTCGTATTCAAATTGCTGCCGTCACCCGCTGTCACCGTCATAGGAAAAGTGCCAACGCCAACAATTTTGCAAGAAAACACGCGACGCGTGGCAGTGCCGCCAGCGACTTCGGTAATTCTTAAACATCCAAGGTTCGTGATATTGATGCCAAGATCCAAGTTTTGGCCGGTGACGGTGAAGTTTGTTATCTTTCGATAAAGCAACTGGTCGCTCGTTACGGCGCTGACCGAGACTTTATTAGCGGTTGATGATGTGCTGCCACTGCCGCAAGCAGCGAGGAAGCAAGAAAGTGCGCAGAGAGCGAGCAAAGATAGGCGTTTCAAAAAAGTCTCCAGTCAATGAGTAAGTAAAAAAAAGCGATAGTCTTAAAATCAGTAAAAAATGGCTGGCAAAAAACTAAAGACGTATCACGAGCGACCAAGCTAGGGCGAGCGGCGTAGCAAGTGTCGCAGATTCAAGTTGGCTGCGAGGGAACTTTAACTGAGCGTCCCGAGGTCTTTTAGTTGGGTAATCGTGCCACCTACTTCTAGCCAAGTATAGTGACAGCCGCGAGTGTAACGCAAGCACTGAGATGAAACGAAATCTTGCAATTCGCAAATCGGTAGGCGAATCCATCGCGGTAGGCAAGCTTTGTAATGAAATCTTACAAATTTGTCGCCTAAACCTGAGTGGCTTTACGTTATGCTCTACCGTCGACCAGACGTGTTGCGCCTTTTGTCAGCTAG
>CAYPNW010000289.1:0-1338 GCA_964411965.1 uncultured Burkholderiaceae bacterium | reverse complement strand
GTGAAGCTATTCAACATCGAATTAAGAGCAAAATCGAGTGGTATGGAAAAGCAAGTCGTCTACACAAAAACTGCGAAGGGTTTAACGGAGGCAATTGGCAAGACCAAGGAACTTTCACGCGGCTTGCGCGATATCTTGAAACAAATTAATGGCCGTGCAAACCTTGCAGAATTGCAGGCGAGCCTAGGTAATCTGTCGGATAAGAAATTAGAACGCGCACTCGATCACCTACTCAAAGGTCATTACATACGCATCTTTGACGCGCCACGTCAGTCAAAGAAAGTAGCTTCTGCCGCCGCCAGCGCGACTGCGCCAAGTATCGATGATTTCGATTTCTCCACGATCGGTACTTTTCAAGAATCCCTGTTGCAGCTCACCATGAGTGCCTTTGAGAACGCGGTTGAAGCACAAAAGCTCGCTGCGGCACAAGCCGCGGACAATGGCTCGAAGAAAAATGTTGATACCAATATAGTTGCCCACTTGCCGAAATCGATTATTGCTATCGACCCCAATATTCAGGCGCTTGCTGAATACACCGTGCGACTTGAAGCGGAGGCTCGCGCAAAACGTGCCGCACGTGACGCCGCGCTTGCCAAAACTGACAACGCCCAAGTCGCTCGCATCGCCGTCGGGCAAGAGAAAACCAACCGCGTTCAAGCTGTAAAGACAAGCTCGACTTCCAATACGGCAGCAAGCCCCAACCCGACTATCGGTGCACAACATAATGTAGCAAAACAAGTTCCTGCACACGTGCATCAACCAATTCGAAAAGAGACAGAGCTTTATTTAGGTGGCATACGTCCTGAGGAACAAGAGGAAATCAAACGTGGCCAAATGACAGAAAAGCGTGGGCAAAACGATCATGCGCACGCGTCAAACCAAGCAAAGGCGGAAGAATCTGCGCGCAAAGAATCTGAGATTAACGCCAAGCATGTCGCGGAAGAGTTACAACGCCGAGTAGCACAGGGTCGCGCCCGTATGGAGGCAGAAAAGAAATCTGCCACGGGCGATGCGATGAAAAAAACAGCAAACCCAGCGGAAGACGCAACAAGAAAAAATAGTGAACAGGCAGCCGCTGTTGCAGAGCGAGAGGCGGAACCAATCGTGAATGCGAAAAAGCTTCGCGAGCAAGAAGCAAAAGAAAAGCGCGAAGCATTGCAAAGAAAGAAAGCGGCTGAGGAAGAACAATTTAGAGAGCAACAAGCGCGCATCAAAGCGGAAGCAAAAGCAAAATTAGACGAACTCGACCGCGCCGAAGAAGAACGCCTCAAAAAAGCCCGTATCGCAGCCGAAGCGAAAGCGCAGAAAGAACGCGACGCCGCTGAACAACTAAAATTA
>CAYPNW010000288.1:0-2891 GCA_964411965.1 uncultured Burkholderiaceae bacterium | reverse complement strand
AACTGTACGTATTCGCCGACGCCGATTCGCACATTACACCCAGCGAAGGAGTACATGTGATTCGCTTGCCAGAACACTATGGCCAACTCTCCCCCATTTTGCACACCGTACCATTGCAATTATTGGCTTACCACACCGCCTTGGCACGCGGAACGGATGTGGATAAACCACGTAATTTAGCGAAAAGTGTGACGGTTGAATAAAGGAACATTCGCGCTAAAACATATCCGCCTTCAAGAAAATAACCGAGAAAAAAATTTAACTCACCCAGCAAATTTTTACGTCATGAAAAAAATACTCTTTTGCTTAAGCCTCATTCTTTGCACATTAATCCCACAGGTCGCTACTGCGCTTGAAGCGACAAGAGAAGGGAGTACCTTACGATTTACTGGCGAAATCAATGAAGAATCTGAAAAAGTCATCCTCCAACACTTGCGCAGCGGTGCAAGCACTTTGATTGTGAATTCCGAAGGTGGTAGTGCGGGCAGTGGTCAAGCGATTGCTTTTGAGATCATCAAACAAAAAGCAAGTGTTATCGTTGATAAATATTGTATGTCGTCCTGTGCAAATTACTTATTCTTGGCTGCCAAAGAAAAATCTTTAATGCCGGGCGCGATTTTGGGGTTTCACGGTGGTATTCATTTTAGCGAGGATGAATTTAAAATTGAAAAGGGCGACAACAAATTAAGCATTGCGATGAAAAAGACCTTCCAAAAATTGCTTAAAACAGAAACTGCGCTTTTTAAGAAAATGGGTATCGATCATCAAATAGTTAAAAATTCCTTTGAACTGACAAAAGTTGAAAAACGACCAGCAGTAATCACCATTGAAGCGCATGGTAAAACTTTTACCTTCAATGCTGAGCAAACAAAGGAAATTGAGAAATTGCTAAACGAAGTACAAAAAGAAGGCAAAGTTTTTAAGTTATCTGTTACAAACGCCTCAGAGCAATCGCTAAACAAAGTCTATTTCCCCAGCAAAGAAACGCTAATGAATAGGTATCGCGTAAAAGGAATCGCCAATTATCCTTACCCCTCAAATCAAGATGAAGTCGACAACATTGCGAAGGCAATTGCCATCGCGTTAGGAAACGAAGAAGGTTTGATCATTGTTGGCGAATTTTCTTCAGAAAAGAAATAAACCAATAGGTGTGTAAAAAGTATCGTTAGCAGCACTTCGCGAACGTTTATTTTTATGCCGCCTTCTATAAACCGCAAGTTCAAAAATCAACCCGCTAGCCCCTCAAAAACTCTTCTTCGCAATACGCTGGTGGGTTTCATTGATCTGCATCATCGCCGCAGATCCGTAAAATTTATGAAACTCAGCAATCATTTCGCCGTTGATAATGACGGGATCGGTGGCGACATGTTTTTTTGCTTCCTCGATATCATCCACGGCGAGAATGAAGAGACCTCGCCAACCATCAACACCATCGAATGGCCCAGCAACCGCGAGCTTTCCCTCCTTCGCTAAGCGATTGATATTTGCAAAATGGCCTTTGAACATGTCGTCACGTTCTTTTCCTGCGGGCATTTTTTTTGGGCCACTTTTCAGAACGACGAGAACATAATTCTTCATCCCGTAATCATCTGCGCCTAGTTTCTTTGCAAGCCCTGCATCGTAAGCCAGGGCATTCGCATCTGTTGGTGTTGCTGGAATGGATGTTGCGTTTGAAGTCGACACTTGGGCAACTGCTGGGAACGTACTTGCCATCAGTATTAACGCAAAGCATGTTGAGCCTAGATTCATTATTCACCTCAATAAAAATGTTTAATTACAAGCATACAACAAGCGCCAAAGGCATTTGCTTAATGACGTTTGACACTTAAGACTGGGATTGGTTCGCACACTACTCTTTTTTTTCAATTTCACGATTATTACGACTAGACAACGGGCCTCCTCTCAAGCTTGGCATGGTCAGCAGACATCACGTACAAGGTACGCAAGCAGACAGACGAAACACACACATTTAACTTACGGTAGGCAAACTATTCTTTCTTCTGGCTCCTCGTGGATACGAAATTGCACTTCTTAGTGGTGAATGATTCGGCTCATATTCAGCATGTAATTGTGTCCTTATTAAAGGAGATAGGATTTATACGCGTCTCTGAAGCGATTGACGGGGTGATGGCTTTGCGCGCAATTAAAACCGCCGCGTCGCTAGGAACGCCAGTGCAATTCATTATTACCGATTGCGCTATGCAGTTTTTTGGATGGGGTTAATATGATTCGTGAAATTCGAGCAGAACCCGATCTTCACGGCGTACCTATCTTAATGGTGACAGAAACGGCAAAAAAAGAAGATGTCATCACCGCGCTTGATGCGGGGGCAGACAGCTACGTCGTGCGGCCATTTAACGCCGCCAATTTCAGAAGCAAGGTGGAAGCGCTTTTAGTAGCGAAGGGATTAAAACCAGCGAGTGTGTCGATCAAGAGTTTCCGTCCCTTTTTACGCTCTGCGGGCGAAGATTCTTTGGGCTAAGTGCGCAGAATTACGCTGACTTAAGCGCTAGGTGCTAACCATGCGCTTTGTCAGGAATCAATTTTTTACGCCTACTCGTCGCGCCGAAATGGGAACATGACCTGTTTTACATAACCGTCTGGCATGTAATCTCCCTGTACACCATATTTTTCAGGAAAGCCTGTTTGTCCTTTGATGAACACATATCGTTGCATAGATGGGTGGCTGGAATTTATCCAGCCTGTGGCAGCAGAGCGTAGTATCGAAGGAGCATGGTATCAAGGCGAAGCGACGATTCGTATCACGCCCAGCCAAGCTGGTTTAGCGATTGAGTCAAGCTTTACTGGGAGGCAACGTATAAGTTTGTATTCTTACGAATCGGCGAATGTCAGTCTGCCAAAGCTCGGCACAAAAAGAACACTCGTTGATG
>CAYPNW010000287.1:0-2894 GCA_964411965.1 uncultured Burkholderiaceae bacterium | reverse complement strand
AATGAGTCTTTGTTTCTCTGGTTCCTTAGCTTGATAAAAATATTCCTGCGGCCTCGAAAATTCAACTTAGAATACTCGTTCTCTCACTCACAGGTCCCCTGCGGACGCTCGCACTTAATATGAATTTGTTCGATAAACTTCTAGCGACGCGATTAGGGTTTGCTGGATTAATTCCCTTTGTCACCCTTAGTTTGGCTTGCTGGATTGTGCACCCAGGATGGTTGCCGCAATTCATTCAGGCGCAACTTTTTTATGGTATTGCGATCTTGTCCTTTTTAGGTGGACTGCACTGGGGCGTTGCGCTGCTTTTGCGTGATAGACCAGCGGGCCAAGTGAAGCGGGCATTATTGTGGGGCGTGATGCCCAGCATTTTTGCTTGGGTGTCGATGGTGAATGTGGGCGTGGCGTTTTTAGTGCAAATGGTCGGCTTTGTGATTGCCTATCAAGTTGATAAACGGTTCTATGCCGATTACGGCTTGCCGGAGTGGTTTTTGGCCCTACGTTTTCGTCTAACTTGTATTGTGATCGGCTCGCAAGCGCTGACCTTTCTTGCAGCAAATTTACGTAATCCGGTGTAATTTTTTCTACTCTGCTTATGAACAAACAGATCAACATGAAATCATCCCCCATTCATTACAGCATTGTTCCAAAAGACTTGGCAGGACATGTTTTTCATGTGCGCTTAGTCATTGCGCAACCGCATCCAGAGGGTCAAGTGCTGGCCTTGCCAGCGTGGATACCCGGTAGCTACATGGTGCGTGAATTCGCGCGCAATATTGTGCGTATTGAGGCGTTTGCGCATGGTAAAAAAATTGAGCTGGAAAAATTAGACAAGCAAACCTGGCGCGCCGCGCCATGCAAGACAGCACTCACGGTCGAATATGAAGTCTACGCATGGGATCTGTCGGTGCGCGCTGCCCATCTCGACCAAACGCATGGCTTTTACAACGGTACCAGCGTGTTCCTGCAAGTGATGGGGCAGGCAGATCAGGCGCACACTGTTGAGATACAAAAACCAAGCGACGCCTGCGCAAGCAATTGGCGTGTCGCAACCGCTTTGCCCGAGCTAAGTGCGGAAAGATACGGGTTTGGAATGTACATCGCTGAAAATTACGACGCACTGATCGATCATCCCGTGGAAATGGGCGAGTTTGCTTTGATCACCTTCAATGCGCATGGGGTGCCCCATGATTTTGTGCTGACGGGTAAAGTACCCAATGTTGATTTGCCTCGCATTGCGGATGACTTGCAACGCATTTGCGAAGCGCAGATTGCCTTTTTCGATCCAAAGCGCAAAGAAGCGCCGATGCAACGCTACCTGTTTTTGACCATGGCGATTGGTGAAGGCATGGGTGGCCTAGAGCACCGCGCCTCTACTGCTTTGCTGTGCAGCCGGAACGATTTAGTCACGACCAATACGGATTTTGAAAGTGAGTCCTACACGAACTTTTTGGGTTTGTGCAGCCACGAGTATTTCCATACTTGGAACGTCAAGCGTATCAAGCCTGAAGTGTTTTCTCACTACGATTTACAGCAAGAAAATTACACCAGCTTGTTGTGGTTATTTGAAGGCTTCACCAGTTACTACGACGATTTGATGTTAGTGCGTGCCGGCTTACTCAGTGAAGAAAAATACTTGAAGTTGGTGGCAAAAAATATCAACACGGTGTTGCGTGGCACGGGTCGCACCAAGCAGAGTGTTGCTGAATCGAGTTTTGATGCGTGGACCAAATATTATCGACAAGACGAAAACGCGCCGAATGCGATTGTCAGTTATTACACCAAAGGCTCGTTAATCGCCTTGGCCTTGGACTTGACCATACGAGCTGAAACGCAAGGAAAAAAATCCTTAGATAACGTGATGCGCGACCTATGGCGCTGTTTCGGTTTTGAGTATTACGAAGAGATCCGCGTTGATGGACAACGGGGCTTGGGCGAGCGGGAGTTTGCCAACGTGGTCGAAGATGTCACGGGCGTCAATATCGAACGTTTTCTTGCGCAATACGTCTACGGTAAAGAAGACCCGCCGTTAGCAAAATTGTTGGCGCAATTTGGTGTGAAATACGTTGATCAAAACAATCATGCCAAACCCAGCCTCGGTGCGCGCACTGCAAGTTCCGGTGGTGACTGCAAGTTGGCAAATGTCTACGAAGGTGAAAGCGCGCACCAAGCTGGCTTGTCCGCCGGTGATGTGTTAATCGCGATCAATGGCATTAGGGTCACCTCAAGCGACGCGGCCGATCAGCTTGCCAGCAAGTTAGCGCCCTATGCAGTGGGTGAAGCCATCGAGGTACATGCGTTCCGGCGCGATGAGCTGATTCAGCGCAAAGTAAGCTTGCTAGGAGACGCTGCGCCTAATGTGGTGTTAAAGGTCGCGGAGAGTAAAAAAACGCCGTGTGCTGCGTATCGCCCCACGGTGAAGTGGCGTAAATAAATGGTGTAAATAAATGGTTTAAATGAGCGACGCGAATGAGCGGCGCAAACACCTGAGTGTGATCAACGATAGGCTTCGCTGATTCGCGTCAAGACAGCTTAAGGTTGGAGCGGTGTTTTTTGAGGTACCTGTTGACTTGTTTCTTGCGGCAGTAATCCAAGCTGTTGCCACACCCAATGCCCAATCAGGCGATTGGGCAAGAAAGTAAAAATGCCTGCGACTATCATCGCGCCAACATAAGTACCTATCATGGTGGCGCGGTGTTTTTTTACTTGGTGGGTGCGCGCTCGATACACGCCTACCACCAACATAATCGGCGTGACGACAGAAAGCACGTGAATCAAGGTGAAGTTGCCGTCCTCTTTAATCCAAAACGAAATCAGCGCCACTGCCATCATCAAGATGACCCAAGTCCAACCAAGTATGCGATGACTAATGCTGCCTTTTTTGCGCGCGAACA
>CAYPNW010000286.1:0-2909 GCA_964411965.1 uncultured Burkholderiaceae bacterium | reverse complement strand
TGGCTCTTGCTATGTTTCGCTCAAAGCAGCAACGCTGATTTTCACCATTACATTTGGCGGCGCACGCACACTTCCCGCCAATGTGTGACTTGGATATGCACGTCGTAAAGTTTTGCGGCGTTTAGCGCGCGCCCTTGTGATCCTTCTGCCCATCATTTTTGTGCCGACCTAAGACTTCAGCAGGTTCAGTAGGTTTGGTGCGCGCGGCGGACTGGGTTGGTGGGAAATGTGGCTTGGGAACGGAAGGACGAGCGGCATCAGCGGTTGGTGCAAGGTCTTTGGCTTTCTTGTTCATGATGAGCTCCAATAAGGTATGGTTGATGACTCTGTGGAATCGATCAAACCAAAAACCTGAGAATAATCGCGCGTGGCTCAAGCGACTGTGCAGCACCACACACATGCAACACTTAAATTGCGAGGAAGTAAAACGAAGTACAAGCATGTTGCCGAACAGGCAAATGCAAGAAACCTCTGCAATTGATTGTCAGAGAAAGACGTGCAAGCGCGCAATCTGGAAAATTGCCAGATTGAGTAGAATTTTCGATGGAATTTGGTAATTGCTGCGATCCAGACCCCGGCCGATTTAACGTGTAGTTATAACTACCGCATTTACATCAGTCGGGGGGGATATGCTGGCGTCCCCAAGGGGATTCGAACCCCTGTACTCACCGTGAAAGGGTGATGTCCTAGGCCTCTAGACGATGGGGACAATGATCTGTCCGTGTTACTGACCTTTGATACTACTTAATTTATTGCACTTGACGTTCTTTTTCACCTCAAAACAACTTGTTCGCATCAAGCAAGACCAAGATTATAAACCGATTTCTTGGTTTCCCGCAATACAAAAGTCGAAAAACTTATCGTTATTTGTTTGCAAAAACTCGTTTAAACCAAAGTGAACTGGTGGAGGTAAGCGGAATCGAACCGCTGACCTCTTGCATGCCATGCAAGCGCTCTACCAACTGAGCTATACCCCCGAAGAACAAGAGCGCGATTATAAGGTTATTTCCTGTTTTCTGTAAAGCGCAGAAAGAAATTAATCTTTGAGAACCGCGAGTCTTCGCAGCACGGTCTCACGCCCAAACAACTCGACAACCGCATCGATTGACGGCGTTTGCACCTGCCCTGTCAACAGCAGGCGCAGCGGCATGGCTAGTTGTGGCATTTTCAAGCTGTGCTGAGAAAGTATCTCTTTCATCATGTTAGAAATGGCGGCTTTTTCCCACACAATAGTTTCGCACGCACGCGCGTAGGCTTGCAGCGCTGGGCGGACTAAATCAGTCAGGTGTTGTTGCAGCAGCGCGGCATCGGGCTGTGGGTATCGGTAGAACAGCATGGCAGCTTGTGCCAGTTCCAGCGTGGTGTTGGCGCGCTCTTTCATCAAGCCGATCACGGTCGCGAGGTCCGGGGCTCCATCGAAAATTGCCCCTTGCTTTTGCATTTCAGGGTGCACTAAATCTGCCAGTCGTTGATTGTCAGCCGCTTTGATGTAGTGATTATTTATCCAACCCAGCTTCTCTGGATTGAATTGCGACGGCGAACTCGACAAGTGGCTTAAATCAAACCATGCGCACATTTCTTTCATACTAAACACTTCGTCATCGCCATGACTCCAACCTAGCCGTGCGAGGTAATTGAGTAGTGCTTCTGGCAAGTAGCCTTTGTCCAAATAATCCATCACACTGACGGCATCACGCCGCTTGGAAAGCTTTTGCCCATCAGCGCCCAGTATCATTGGTACGTGACCGTATAAGGGCAGTGTTGCGCCCAAAGCGTTCAAAATATTGATTTGGCGCGGCGTATTATTGACGTGGTCATCACCCCGTATCACGTGGCTGATTTTCATATCCCAATCATCAACTGCGACGCAAAAATTGTAGGTGGGCGTGCCGTCTGGTCGGGCGATGACGAGGTCATCAAGTTCACGATTCGAAATAGTGATCTCGCCCTTTACGACATCATGCCAAGTCACGTCGCCGTCGAGCGGATTGCGAAAACGTATTACCGGCTTGCGATCGCCTGGGATAGGCGGCAATTGCTTACCATCCTCTGGTCGCCAGGTGCCGTCATAGCGAGGTTTTTCGCCGATTGCTCTTTGCTTTTCGCGCATCGCTTCGACTTCTTCTGGGGATGAGTAGCAGTGATAAGCAGTGCCTTGTTCCAGCATGTGCGTTAGCACCTCGCGGTAGCGATCCATGCGACGCATCTGATAAAACGGTCCTTCATCATGGGCTAGACCTAACCAGCTCATGCCATCTAAGATCGCTTGCACGGCTTCTGGCGTAGAACGCTCCAAATCAGTGTCCTCAATGCGCAAGACAAAGGTGCCACCGTGGTGACGTGCGAACGCCCAGCTAAACAAGGCTGTGCGAGCGCCTCCCACGTGCAAGTAGCCCGTTGGACTAGGTGCGAAACGGGTACGAATTGCGGTATTTTTATTTGGAGCAGAACTAGAAACGTGTGTGGTGGTGGTCATAAGCTTTGTGAGTTCATTCGCGCAATGCGGCAAAGGCGACGTTTTTAATTTTTGACGAAGTATGCATTTTAGCGCTAAGCAGCTATCGACCGCCAAACGGCGCTGGGTCGTGTTCAAAATGGATGCTAACGCGTGCTCGAATTTTTGCATGCAAACTTATCGCCGAACCACGATCAGAATGCGCAGGAACGCCAGAATCCATGATGCACAATTTAAAGAGTGGCGTGGTTTGCGTCACCTTGATGTTAAAAAAATCACCAAAAATACGTGTACATACGTGTACTATTGCCAGTAATTCTACGATACGCTTATATATAAAGCGCAAATAAATAGATTATTAATAAAAAATAGGGAGTATGCGTTTATGTGCGAAAACTTAGTGCACAAAAATGGCCTTCTTTATCTTATTCCATTTCCAAATCAAGTGTGTCTA
>CAYPNW010000285.1:0-2941 GCA_964411965.1 uncultured Burkholderiaceae bacterium | reverse complement strand
CATAAACAATTGGCGCATGTAATTCAAAGCAAAAACTTCGCTAAGCCCGTTTGTTAAAAACAAAATCGCCAGCTTCCACATCGACGACGATGGTGTCTTTCGGGCCAAATTTTCCTTGCAAAATCATTTTTGAAAGCCGATTTTCGATTTCTTGCTGAATTGCGCGCTTCAAAGGACGCGCACCATATACTGGGTCGAATCCTGCCTCGGCGATCTTGGATAACGCCGCTTCGCTCACATCCAAGCCCATTTCTAATTGATGCAAACGTTGCTCCAGTGTTTTGAGTTGTATCTTCGCAATCGACTTAATATTCTTCGCATCCAAAGCATGAAACACGACGATTTCGTCAATCCGATTGATAAACTCTGGACGGAAATGTGCTTTCACTTCGCCCATCACGGCCATTTTGATCACGCTAGGGTCGCTGCCTTCCATGGCTTGAATTTGATGCGAGCCTAAGTTCGACGTCATGACAATAACCGTGTTTTTAAAGTCGACAGTGCGCCCTTGTCCATCGGTCATGCGGCCATCGTCCAACACTTGCAACAAGACATTAAACACATCATGGTGGGCTTTTTCTACCTCATCCAGCAAGATCACGCTGTATGGCTTACGACGCACGGCTTCCGTCAGGTAACCGCCCTCCTCGTAGCCAACATAGCCCGGCGGCGCGCCGATCAATCTTGCGACTGAATGTTTTTCCATGAACTCGCTCATGTCGATACGAATCAAGGATTCTTCTGTATCAAACATGAAGCCCGCCAGTGCCTTACACAACTCAGTTTTACCTACACCCGTCGGGCCTAAAAACAAGAATGACCCGTATGGACGATTAGGGTCACCTAGGCCAGCACGCGAACGACGGATGGCATCGGATACCGCTTCAATCGCTTCATTTTGTCCCACCACGCGTTGATGCAGTGCGTCTTCCATGTGCAGTAATTTTTCACGTTCGCCTTGCATCATGCGAGAAACCGGGATACCTGTGGCACGCGAAACAATTTCGGCAATTTCTTCAGCACCCACTTGGGTGCGCAACAATTTATGCTTTCCTGTATTCGCCTCTTGCCCTTTGTCCGCCTGCTTTAGCTGCGCTTCTAACTCCGGCATGCGCCCGTACTGCATTTCAGACATGGCCTGCCAATCGCCACGGCGCTTTGCGTCTTCCATTTGCAAACGTAGCTTTTCGATCTCTTCTTTAATGTGCGCGCTGCCCTGCACAGATGCTTTTTCCGCTTTCCAGATTTCTTCTAGATCGGCGTATTCAAGCGATAGTTTGCCAATCTCTTCTTCGATCAAGACAAGACGTTTTTTTGAGCCTTCGTCTTTCTCACGCTTGACCGCTTCGCGCTCGATTTTCAACTGAATCAAGCGGCGATCAAGTTTGTCCATGACCTCTGGCTTGGAGTCGATTTCAATCTTAATTTTAGCCGCCGCCTCGTCGATCAAATCAATCGCTTTATCGGGTAAGAAACGATCTGTAATATAGCGATGCGAAAGTTCAGCCGCCGCAATAATGGCGGGGTCGGTAATATCAACGCCATGGTGGACTTCATATTTTTCTTGTAGCCCGCGCAAAATCGCGATGGTGGCTTCAACGCTTGGCTCATCCACAATAATTTTTTGAAAGCGACGTTCAAGCGCTGCGTCTTTTTCTATGTATTTGCGGTACTCGTCTAAAGTGGTGGCGCCAACGCAATGCAGCTCGCCACGTGCCAAGGCTGGCTTAAGCATATTTCCCGCATCAATGGCACCTTCCGCTTTCCCGGCGCCAACCATGGTGTGCAACTCATCGATAAAGACAATGGTTTGTCCTTCATCCAAAGCGATTTCTTTGAGTACCGCCTTGAGTCTTTCTTCGAATTCGCCACGGAATTTCGCACCAGCGAGCAAGGCCGCCATGTCAAGCGAAAGTACGCGTTTCGATTTAAGGCTATCGGGCACCTCGCCATTCACAATGCGTTGCGCCAACCCTTCAACAATGGCAGTTTTACCTACGCCAGGCTCACCAATCAGCACGGGATTGTTTTTGCTTCGGCGTTGCAAAATCTGAATCGCACGACGTATTTCGTCATCCCGACCAATCACTGGGTCGAGCTTGCCTAAACGTGCTCGTTCAGTCAGGTCAAGGGTATATTTCTTTAAGGCTTCACGTTGCCCTTCCGCCTCTTGCGAATTCACCGCCGCACCACCGCGCACCGCAGCAATGGCAGCTTCTAATGCTTTGCGGGTAAGGCCGTTTTCACGCGCTAATTTGCCTGCATCGGACTTATCATCTACCAACGCCAATAGGATCATTTCACTGGCTAAAAATTCATCGCCGCGCTTTTGCGCTTCTTTGTCAGCCAGATTCAATAAGCCAGATAACTCGCGTCCTACCGTCACTTGCCCATCGGTGCCTGACACTTTGGGCAATCGCTCCAGAGCAGATTTCAGCGCGGTGGTAAGGCTTGCCACGTTTACGCCCGCCCTTTGCAAGAGTGATCGTGCGCTACCATCTTCTTGATTTAATAGCGCCAATAAAATATGCACAGGCTCTATGTATTGGTTATCATTGCCGACGGCAAAGCTTTGCGCGTCAGCTAGAGCTTCTTGCAGTTTTGTCGTGAGTTTATCGAGCCGCATAATCTTTCCTTGGAATTGACTAATACAAAGACATAGAACTTACACAAAACTGCGATGGCTAGGCGCGAAGCCGCAGACAGTACAAACGGTACGACAAGGCTACGCAACAACGCCAACGTCAGTTTTGGGTGAGTCATAATACAAATAAAAAAGCGATCAACATGGTTAAGCGTGCACCAAAGATGAGGTGCACTTCACCACTTTTCAAGCGATGTATCGAAAAAACAAGTACAAACTTGTGCCAGATCAACATTGCATTCCTCTATTAAAAATAGCACCAACCAGTATGAATTTAGAGCAATTACATTTAGCCTA
>CAYPNW010000284.1:0-2953 GCA_964411965.1 uncultured Burkholderiaceae bacterium | reverse complement strand
GCTGTTTTATTAGCCACCGTCGACTATGCCTTAGAGGCAGCAGAGCAGGCCGAAGCGGCCGCCAATCAAGTCAGCTTGTTTGGTGACGATGAAGACATGAACCCACCTTTAAGCTATGTGCAAACGTCGCCGTGGTCGGATCGTGAACGCTTACTAGAAGAAAAAATGGCGCTAGGTTTTTACTTATCTGGCCATTTGTTTGACGCGTATGCACCTGAAGTACGCAAGTTCATTAAAACCACTTTGGCAAAACTAGACCCTTCACGTGATTTACGCTTGATGGGCGGTGTTATTTCCGCTGTGCGCAGCCAAATGACGCAACGTGGCCGCTTGCTGATCGTGACGCTAGACGATGGCACGGCAACCGCCGATGTCACCGTGTACAGTGAATTGGCTGATGAATGCAAAGAGCTATTTAAGGAAGATGAATTTCTCGCCGTGTTGGGCAAAGTGTCGGAAGACCGTTTCTCAGGTGGTCTGCGCATTACGGCAGAAAAAGTCATGGACATTGGCCGCGCCCGCGTGCAGTTTTCGCAAGGGCTGCGCATCACTTTAGAGAGCGCGATAGATTTGAGTAAGCTGGCAGAAGTGCTCACGCCGCATAAGTCCTCGCAAGGTTGTCCGGTGCTGATTAATTACCAAAATCAAACCGCCAGCGCCGAACTTTACTTAGATGATGCTTGGCGCGTGAACCCTGATGATGCATTGCGCAAGAAGTTAAGTACTTGGCTAAGCCCGAAAAACGTGCAGATTGATTATGCCTAGTCCTGCGCCAATGAATGCCGAAATCGCTGCTGCAGGCAGCACAGAAAGTGTTCAACCAAACTGGCGCCAACGCTTACCTGAACGCGTTGTCGTTTGGTTGCCGTTGACCTTGTTTTTCCCTGTTGGCTTGATGTACGGGGGCTTGTTGATTTTCTTGTTCGCGCTCTTGTTATCGGGCGACTTTTCTCAAAAATGGCAGAACATAAAGCGTAGCCCCATGCTGCTGCCGATTTGTGTTCTGAGTGGCATTAGTTTGATCGCTGCACTAACGCATGATAGCCCCACGGGTGAATTTTGGTCAGCTTTTGCGCACTATCAAACGTATTTGTTCTTACTCCCGTTTTTAGCACTTGGTGCTGGCACGCAACAGGGTCAATGGGCATGGCAAGAAAAAGCGCAAAGCATTTTTTTTGCGGGCGCGGTGATCGCCTCCGCTTTGTTTTATTTAAATGCATTGAAATTGCTGCCAAAGGTCACTGGTTTTAAGAGCTATGTGGAGTACAACGGCAATAAATCAATTTTGCTCGCCGTGTTGTTAGCAGTTGCGGCAGGTTGGATGATTAGTGATTGGCGTTGGAAAAAACATCAGCGTCATACCTATATTGTGCGTGGCTTAGCGCTGGCATTCGTCGTGAGTGCCTTATTTTTATTAGCAAAGAGCCGCACAGCGAGTTTGAGTTTTATGGTGTTGTGCTTGTTCATGCTGTTTCGTCATTTTGATTTTTCTATCCGCAAATGCGCGGCACTGTTTGCCGTCGTGGCGCTGATGCTTGGAGCACTTTTTGGTATGGCGCAGTTGCCGCCCCGCGTGACTTGTTTTGCTAACGAAATGAGCGAGGTGTACCGCATGAATCCCGCAAGCGTCATCTATACCCGTGCCGTTTGTACCGTGCATCAAGTTCGTGACTTTCAAGCGGGGAAGCAAGTGAGTGAAGATGGCATGCGACTAGAAATTTATAAAAACACCAGCGAAGTTATTTTGCAAAACCCCATCACTGGGCACGGCATTGGCAATTGGCTGCCTCTGTATCAAGCCAAAGCGCGTGGGCAAGTCAGCGAAACCATGACCACGCCGCACAATGACTATTTACTGTATGCCACTGAATTGGGCTTACTTGGCTTGGCTGCCTTGCTTTGGATTTGGTTCACACAGCTTAAAACGGCGAGGAAAATGATTGGCACCAGCAATTACGTGCGCGCCATGCCTTTGCTTATGCTCACGACTACGATGATGTTAGGCGGCATGTTCAATGCAATATTGCGGGATGCCGTATTTGGTTTGGCGTTTATGATTTTGCTAGCGATACCTTTGGCCGGGGTTGAAAAACCTGTTCACAAAAATATGAAGCGACATGAATAAAGACACTCTCACCACGTTCAAACGCTTGTGGGCGTCGTTGCGGCCTTATCGTCGCTATCTAGTTTTAACGGTTTTTGCCATGTTAGGTACAGCGCTGACTGAGGTCGCGCTGCCAAAAGTGTTTGGTTATTTGATGGACCATGGGTTTAAGGGTGAGCAAACCAGTTTGGCATTATGGAAAATTCCCGTTGCCATCATTAGTATTTTTCTTGTGCGCGGTGTGTGCACCTTTACCACGAGTTATCTGATGTCGTGGATGGCCACGCGACAGCTTAATGATATTCGTGCACAGATTTTTGCCAAGGTCTTGAGCGTGCCCATTCGTTTTTACCATGATGAATCAAGCGGTCGCATCATCAATACCATTATGTTTGAAGCGCAGCAAATCGTTGAAATGATGAAGGTATCGATCACCACCTTATTTCGCGATTCGCTCACCGTCATGGCGCTGTTGGCCTACTTGTTGTACGTAAATTGGAAGCTCACTTTGGTGACCATTGCACTCATGCCCATCATGGCCTTGTTGATACGCAGTGTGAGTAAGCGCCTGCGTAAATTAAATCAAAATCAGCTCGAAGTGAGTGGTGAACTCACCCAAGTGATTGAAGAAACTACCCGTGCGCACCAAGTAATACGTGTGTTTGGGGGGCAAGAATACGAGCAAAAGCGCTTCGACCAAAAAAACCAAAAACTTCGCGGCTACGCAATGCGCACCACGATTGCCGTGGCCTCGACCACGCCAGTTTCACAAACTCTTGCAGCGGTGGCTATCTCGATTGTGATTATGCTTGCCGTGCATGAAGCAAAAACCAGCACCACCACAGTGGG
>CAYPNW010000283.1:0-2968 GCA_964411965.1 uncultured Burkholderiaceae bacterium | reverse complement strand
CAATTGGTCACGGCAATTCGCAAAGTTGCTTCTGGGCGCCCATATATCAGCATTGCCGTCGCAGAGCAGCTCGCTATGTCTGCCATGCCAACCGATAGCACTTTGCCTCACAAAACCTTATCTGATCGTGAGTATGAAGTTTTTATCCATTTGGTACAGGGAAAAACGATTACCGAGATCGGCGAAATTCTGCACTTGAGCGTTAAAACAGTCAGCACACACAAAACCCGCATCATGCAAAAAATGGCGCTGTACACCTTGTCTGAATTGGTGCAGTACGCGGTTGCACATCAATTGCTTTGATAGATTTGTAAAGCAACAGCTTCACCGCAGAGCCGCTGAGGGCGCAGACAAAAAACGATTCTTTGCGCCCTTTGCATTCTTTGCGACTCAGCGGTGAGATGTCTTATCTTGTAGGAAAATTCCTAGTCACCCCCGCCAAACTCCCACAGGGCAAATCAGCCGTTACTGATATTCACAATTCATTTCATTATCGATAATGAAGCTATCCGAAACACGTAGCTTCTCGTAGGCACTAATCGATTATGAATCTGTACATTGTTGAAGACTCTCCCCATATCGCACAGCGATTAGTCGATTACGTTACAACAGACTCCGCAGTTTGCTCTGGTGTTCGCATCTTAGGCGTCGCACATGATTTACAAAGTGCAAGCGCAGCGCTGACCGATATTGCCTCTGTGTCGCATGCCTTAGTGCTCGATTTGCACCTACCAGATGGAAATGGGCTGAGCCTTATTCCCCTCGCTAAACAGCTTAACCCCGAAATACGCGTGGTCGTATTAACCAATCACAACACCGAAGCAAATCGCCTACATGCGCAACGCGCTGGGGCCGATGTGTTTCTTGATAAATCGACCGATTTCGAACAACTGCCCAGCACCCTAGCGCGCTGGAAAAGCGCACAAACGGCAGTGAAGACCAATCTTGCTAATCAATTTCGTCAACCTTCCATTTCTTCACTTTCTCTATGAGGTCTACTATGTCATCACCATCGTTAATGAGTCGATCCCTCAAACAAAACGCCGCACCTTTTGTGGAGATGCCGTCTATCACGACCATAAATCATGAGGCGGGATGGCGTTGCCAGGGGCATTTATGGTCGAATTTGCGCGAAGTATGTGACCTTTTAGGCATTTGCGCACCGCCCACATCGATTGGCGACGAAACCTTATTTCAGCACGTGCGCTTTAAAACTGGCCAGCGTATTCACACGATAGGACAAGCCTTTGAATCACTTTACATTGTGCATTCGGGCTTCCTCAAAACCACGCTCAATGATGAATATGGTAACGAGCAAGTCTTAAGCTTCCCTATGAAGGGTGATTTGTTAGGCATAGACGGCATACACGATGAACACCATGCGTCAGAAGCGATCGCCTTAACCGATTGTGACTTAATCGTCTTACCCTACAAAAAATTCAGCGCAATGGGCCGTGTGTACCCAGAACTTGAACAAGCCATCTTGCACGTATTGAGCCGCGAATTGGTGCAAAAACAAGCGATGGTGGGCCGCCTAAGTGCGCTCAGTGCTGAAGCAAAAGTCGCCCGTTTTTTGACGAACTTAGGAGAAAGATTCAGTGACCTCGGTTACTCGGGCAAATGCTTTAATTTGCGCATGACTCGCCAAGAAATGGGTAGTTATTTGGGCTTGACCTTGGAAACAGTGAGCCGAACCTTATCCGCGTTTAATGAATTGGGCTATATCACTGTTGACCAACGTGAGATCTGCTTACTTGATATCGACGCATTGAATACGCTGCGCCGCTTGCCGCCCGCTAAAGGACGTTGCAAGGCGGCAGAAAAAGTTTCTTCACTCGTTGTGGCGAACCTTATTCCACAATGGAAGAAAGATGCGGCAGTGCTGAACTGAGGACCACGCGCTTTTTAGAAATAGCGCCATACAACTGATGGCGCGCATCCATCTTAAGGAAGCCCTGATTATGGGCAACGAACACCGCAAGTTCAAGATTTGCTCGCGGTAACGTGATCAGCGCTTCCTAAAATTGAGAAACTTCTGCAGACGCAGTGAGTAACAACGCTAGAAGGATTTGTCATGTCATTTAACACCCTACTCGTCCATATCGACGAATCAAAACGTTCCGAAACACGCGTGCAAATAGCCGCCGCCTTGGCTAACCAGTTTGATGCGCACTTAATTGGCACCGCCGTAACTGGGGTATCACGTTTCATTTATCAGGAAGGAAATATCGGTTCCAGTGACCCAAATTTGTTGGTGCATTTAGCGTTTTTACGCGAACGTGCAGAAAAAGCCGTGCAAGGCTTTCACCATAATATCCAAGCTTTAGGCGTTGACTCGTATGAAAGCTCTATCGCTAACGATGAAGCAGGCGGTGGTATTGGCTTGCAAGCCCACTATGCCGATTTAGTGGTGATTGGCCAAACTGATCCCGACGAAAACTCGCCATCAGTTTCGCCTGATTTTCCTGAGTACATCATCATGCACGCCGGCCGCCCCGTCTTGATTATTCCCTACGCTGGCGAATTTGAAACCTTAGGAAAACACGCCCTAATCGCTTGGGATGGCAGCCGCGAAGCAACACGCGCCATCAGTGATGCCCTGCCCCTGTTGCAACGCGCTGAGCTGGTATCGGTCGTCATTTTTAATGCCAACGTCACGCACGACGGTGCAAACAGCCACGGTGAAGAGGTAGGTGCGGATATTGGATTGTTCTTAGCGCGCCATGGCCTCAAGGTCGAAGTGATTCGACAAAAAACCACGCTCGATATCGGCAACGCTTTGCTCTCACTCGCGCACGATATCAACGCCGACTTGTTAGTAATGGGCGGCTACGGGCATTCACGTTTCCGCGAAATGATTATGGGTGGCGCGACTCGGACTATCTTAGAAAGCATGACGCTGCCTGTGCTCATGTCACACTAACCCCGCATTTCAGGCATTGAGGAAGGGGTAGCGTTCCCTAACAAC
>CAYPNW010000282.1:0-2982 GCA_964411965.1 uncultured Burkholderiaceae bacterium | reverse complement strand
ACCAGAGCCACGCCAACGGCGATGCTTAAGCCAATAACGAGGCCGATGATAATCCCTAGCAGGGTGTTACCGCGTTGCGAGTTTTGTAGATAGTTGTGCTTTAGTTGCCGTGATTTCATACTCAGTGGTTTCTCTTATTTTTCGCTTCGATCACATTTTGCTTGGGGCTGACACGCCGATCAGCGCTAAGCCGTTTCTCAGGACTTGGCGGGTTGCCATCATTAACGCGAGGCGCGCCATTTTGGTTGGCACGTCATCCACCAAGACACGCTCAGCATTGTAATAGCTATGCAGTTCGCCTGCGAGATCACGTAAGTAAAACGCCACTTGGTGCGGGCCGAGCTCCTCTAATGCTTTTTGCAAAGCTTCTGGGTACTCTGCCAATTTTGCCAAGAGTGTGGCTTCGCGCGGCGCCGTAAGAGGCGTGAGGTCAACATGCACTAACTTCGCCAAAACTGCTTCATCAGTGGTGTATTGGGCAAGTACCGAGCATATCCGCGCGTGCGCGTACTGCACGTAGTAGACGGGATTTTCGTCAGATTGCGCAAGCGCGACGTCTACGTCGAACACGAATTCGGTATCCGCTTTACGGGAAATCAGGAAGAAGCGCACAGCATCGCGCCCTTTGGTGATATCGCCTGCACCAGACCATTCGATCAGGTCGCGCACGGTGACGTACGATCCGGCTCGTTTTGAAATTTTGACTTCTTCACCATTCTTCATCACGGTGACCATTTTGTGCAGCACGTAATCAGGATAACCCTGTGGAATACCCGTTCCAACGGCTTGCAAACCTGCGCGCACACGCGCGATCGTGCCGTGATGGTCACTCCCTTGTATATTGATGGCCTTTTTAAAGCCACGCTGCCATTTGACGACGTGGTAAGCAACATCCGGCACGAAGTAGGTGTAACTGCCATCCGACTTCTTCATGACACGATCTTTATCGTCACCATATTCGGTGGTTCGTAACCAGAGTGCGCCATCTTGTTCGTAGGTTTTGCCGGCACTTTGTAGTGCGGTGACTGCTTCACTCACCTTGCCGTCACCATACAACGACGACTCCAAGTAATACTGGTCAAATTTGACGCCAAATGCTTGCAAATCGATATCTTGTTCATTGCGCAAATAGGTCACGCTAAATTGCGTAATTGAGGCGAGGTCATCACTATCACCGCTTGCCGTTACAGGTGCAGTGTTGCTAGCGGAAACGGTTTTCTTTGCAAGAAAATCTTGCGCTATTTCGCCGATGTAATCACCGTTATAGGCGGACTCTGGCCATGCAACATCGCCAGGCTTGAAGCCTTTGGCACGTGCCTGCACTGACATGGCCAAGTTATTGATTTGAACTCCCGCATCGTTGTAGTAAAACTCGCGCGTGACATCGTATTCTTGTGCTTCAAAAAGTGCTGCGAGTGCATCGCCTAATGCCGCTTGGCGCCCATGCCCGACGTGTAAAGGGCCAGTGGGGTTGGCGGACACAAATTCGATGATCACTTTTTCGCCTGCGCCTTCATTGCCCTTGCCGTATGAAGCACCTTCGTTGAGGATTTGAAGCACAACAGACTGCTTCGCCGCATTATGTAGACGCAAATTAATGAAACCGGGTCCAGCGATCTCGGCAGCGGAGATCAATTTCGAGCTTTCAATCTGTAAATTAGCAACGATTTGTTGCGCCAGTTCGCGTGGATTTTTTTTCAGAGGTTTAGCGATTTGCATGGCGATATTGCACGCAACATCGCCATGTGATGGATCTCGGGGTCGCTCAAGCACAATGTTTGGTTGTAAGTCGGATCCATGCAAAAGTGGTGCGATGGCTGTTTTAAATACTTCTATTAATTCTTTTTTTTGTTGAGCTAACATAATTTAGGGTGTTTCTTGTCTGATTACTGGTTGGTGTTTTCACCTGATGCATCCGTTAACGATCGAGATTGCTCGAAGGTTTTATAGCTACGACGCACGTACTATGTTTTCTGAGGTCATGGCCTTGACGCTAGACTAATGATTATACTGTTTCGCCGCAGGGAACATAGCAAAGTTCGCGTATCACGTTGAACTCATGATGCGGTTACGACCTTTGACGCACTCGGTTCTGGTGCGACATCATTGGTTTAAAAAATTGTTGCTTCGACGTGTAGAATAGAATGCTTTTGCTCACGGGTTGACTATGTGGTTTAAGAATTTTCAGTTGTATCGTTTGTCCCTTCCGTTTGACCTGAATATCGATCAGTTAAATCAAAAGTTAGGGAGCTTTGCTTTTACACCTTGCAATGGGGGCGATTTGCAAAGCGAAGGTTGGTTGTCGCCACGTGAAAATGATTTATTGGCACATCAGCTAGGTTCTCATTTTCTGATGATGTTTGGAGTGGAGAAGAAATTATTGCCCGCATCGGTGATTAACCAAGTCACGAGGGCACGTGCAGTAGAGTTAGAGGAGCAGCAAGGCTTTCCTCCTGGTCGCAAAGCGATAAAGAATCTCAAAGAGCTTGTGCGTGAGGAGTTACTTCCCCGTGCTTTTAGCATTTTGCGCACGACTCGCGTTTGGATTGACTCAAAAAACGGCTGGTTGGTAATCGATACGCCCAGCGCCAGCAAAGCTGACGAGGTATTAAAGGGGCTTCTCAAGGTGCATGCTTTTTCACTATCCGCTCTTAGAGTGAACGTATCGCCGCAAACGGCGATGACAGAATGGCTTGCCACCGAATGTCCGCCTAAAGGTTTTACTCTTGATCAGAATACAGAGTTGCGGTCGAGCACCGATGACAAGGCCGCGGTTCGATACGTCAACCACAGCGTGGATTCGAAAGAAGTACAGCGGCACATTGAGGGCGGCAAACGATGTACCAAGCTTGCGCTGACATGGAATGATCGGATTTCTTTTTCATTGACGGACTCGCTCGTGATAAAGCAGGTAAAGGCGCTTGAGCTACTCGTGGAGAAAGAGAAACAAATGATGGGTGATGCGGATGAGCGACTAGACGC
>CAYPNW010000281.1:0-3071 GCA_964411965.1 uncultured Burkholderiaceae bacterium | reverse complement strand
TACTTCTTTCTTGATGCGGCTGCGCTTGACAAAGCAAGGTTCCAGATACGCATTGATCGACACGGCGTACATGGCGAACTCAAGGTCGAACAGCGCAGTTTGCAATTAGACGACATCAGCGCCGTCTACGCCCGACCACTCTTGGTGGCCGAGCATGCTGAAGATGTGAAACTCACCCAACATAAGCAGGCGCTGCATCAACAATTGGTCGATTGGTTCGATATTGCCCCATGCTTAGTAGTAAATCGCCCGGCCGCAATGCAAGCGAATTCGTCCAAGCCGTTTCAAGCACAGTTGATAAGCGAAGCAGGCTTCCTCGTGCCGACGACTTTGATTACCTCCGACCCCACGGAAGTACGCACATTTCGCCAGCAACACGGGAATGTCATATTTAAATCGATCAGTGGCGTGCGTTCCATCGTGACGGTCATGGACGACACATGGCTTTCACGCATGCATCGCTTAGCGCAACTGCCCACGCAGTTTCAAGCTCAAGTACCTGGCGTTGATGTCCGTGTGCATGTGGTCGGCGAAGAAACCTATGCGGCTGAAATTTGCAGCTCGGCGACGGATTACCGATATGCGCACCATGTTGGCAACGCCGCCGAATTACGCGCCATTGAGTTACCAAAGGCAATCGCCAAACGCTGTGTCGCCATGTCAAAAACCATGAATTTGCCCCTTTCAGGCATTGATTTGCGCCGTCGGGCAGATGGTCACTACGTTTGCTTTGAAGTTAACCCCATGCCAGCCTATAGTTACTTTGAAGCAGAAACGGGCTTGCCGATTGCACAAGCATTATCCAAGCTCCTGCTGACCGCGCATAAAACCGACAAGGAGGTCAAATATGGTGCAGGTTATTGAAAATTTAGCACGTTTAACTGGGCATATTTTGTCCTGCAGCAGCCATCCCCGCATTGCTGATTTCGATCTAATTGAGATGAAGTTGGACAGTAATCAAGAGGTCGAAGGCCTTCCCAATCTCATCGCCAATGTACAGGGCGATGTGCTTGAAATATCAGTACGACGCGGGCTACTTGGCAGCAATCCATTAGGCGCAACCATTTCGTGCCGCGCCAAAGTCACGCCCAACGGCGTCATGTGTGAACCACATCCAGCGGCTGACAACTTCTCCATTTCTCCCGCGGTTTAATGCGTAATTACGGTCGATTTCTCTGCATCGGAATTTATAGGTCGCGCTGCCAATGCAGAAAACATGAGCGAGTAAGCTTTTACGTGGGCGCTTGAAGCACGTTTTTCGACCGACCATTTTGATGCACTTCCTTCGCAGTTCCCCAAAATTTCCCATCTGTGTAAAAATAGGACTGGTCTAAACGTCGCGCCACCTCTTTTTTTACATTTTTGGAAACGAGTTTTGAAGTTCTTCCGTATTTTCTGCACCCTTTTTGTGCTGCTGCTATGCCTGCCGTCCCTGAGTACGGCGCAGGAAAAGACCGTGCGTATCTTGACCTCAAGTGCACAAATGCAATCAGAAAAAGCCATTACCAACGAGTTTGAAATACTGCTCGCCCAAGAACTTAATCGGCGCCGCGTGAATGTTGACATATCCCGTAAGCGCATGGAATTGCCCAGCATTCAAGAACAGATTGATTTAGCGTGTTTTGTCAAGCCAGAGTGGTTAGGCGAATCAGCCGCTTACTATGAATGGACAAAAACCCCACTCGTCAACGTCCAAATTATTTTTGTTGGTGACAAATCGTCACCTCTCATCACCTCAATGGCGGATGTAAAAGGCAAACGGGTTGGTGCAATTTTTGGCTTTCGCTATCCTGGTTTAGACAAGCTTTTCCATGAACAATTCGCGCTGCGCGACGACGCGCCCAGTTTTGAGTCGCTGATCGAAAAACAACTGCTGCGTCGCACGGACTACATCGTTCTACGCAAATTCGATTTCAACTATCAAAAGAAAATGGATGCACGCTTAAAAGATTTACGCGCCTCTCCTTACACGCTATCAACCGACCCCTTATATTGCGGCAGAATCAAATCCAGCACGCTGACACAAGAAGAACTCGAAGCCGCCTTAGCGCGGCTACAAAAACGCAACGTACTAGAGAAAATTGTCACCCAATACCAGGACGTAAATTAAGGCCCCGTAAAGATACTTATATCAGTAAATTTTGAAAGCGCTTTATTTTCGTGCGCAAAGCATAAGAATAAATACAAAAATAAGGGGGTATATGGTTTCCTCCGATGTAATTCAGGGCTAATTTTGCGCACTTCGCTTGACGAGTTTAATCGCGGCACACGCAATGGCAACGCGCCACATCGACAACAAACCAGACTCCTCTTCAAGAAAACTCAATGAAAACAAGCACAGACGATGCATCCCTACAATGGCAAGAAGCGGAACAAACGCACCTAATACGTTGGCATTCCGAACAAGGTGCCCCAGCGCCGAAACGGGTAGTCGTCGCTGACGACCAATTACCCGCAGATACCGCATATCGTCTCGCTTGCGAAGGCACCGCCTTACTCTGGAAAGGTGACTTTCAAAACGCCAAGCAATTGCTGCAAGCCTTGGCGCGCCGCGTTGATCGCCCCGCTGGAAAAAGCAAGAAAAAAGCGGCCACTGACCAAGCGCACCCGCCCCCAACAAACGAACTACCTGCGGCTGCTTTTCATCGGCACCGGCAAGCGCAAGCGCATCGCGCACGCGTGTTAGGCATGCTGCTGATTACGATCCATGACGATTACAGCATCTCGTTAAAGCGCGCACCTATCGTTCGCGATGCGTGTATCGAAGCGTATGGTCCCGCGAAAGAAAATGGCGAGGCGTTTGTCATTTCATTACGTGAACTTTTGGGGCTGATAGGCGCGCACCAATGGCGAAAAAGCGGTGTGGCAATTCCTTCATTAAACGCCAGCATCACACCGCACTACGGCGTCTATTCACCGATCAGGGGCGAGTATCTTGACCTGATAGCCAAAGCGCCGCTGCCTGCCCAAATTACAGCCGCCAATGGCATTGCCTTCGATATTGGCACCGGCACAAGCGTGATCGCCTGCTTGTTGGCAAAAAGAGGCGTGAAGAAAATAATCGCCACCGA
>CAYPNW010000280.1:0-3075 GCA_964411965.1 uncultured Burkholderiaceae bacterium | reverse complement strand
CTTAAAAATTTATTTACTTAACCAACTCCAGGTTAACGCCGCTACGCAAGCAATAATCAATGCGACGCTCACCCATCCTGCCAACTGAGTCGGAAAGTTAATACGTGCCTCGCCAACAATTTTTGTGTCGCGCGCCAGTAAAACCAAGGCGATGACATGTAAAGGGAGCAGTACGGCATTGATTACTTGGCTACTGTAAATAAGGGGGATTAGTGGCAAGCCGGGAATAGAAACGACGCTTGCGGCGGCGATTGTTAAGCCAATAAACGCTGCATAAAAAAATTGAAAATGGTGCGAATCGAGATCGAGTGAGGCGGGTGCGCCTATGCCTTCAGCGATGGAATAGGCCGTGGCAATCGGCACCACGGCCGCCGCAAGCAGCGAAGCGCCCAGCAGCCCGACCCCAAAGAGGACGGTTGCAAAAGAACCCGCCAATGGTTGCAGCGCGAGCGCCGCATCGCCAGCGTCTTTGATATGTATGCCAGAGCGGTTCAAGGTTGCTGCGCACGCCACGGCAATTGCCAACCCGATTAGGCCAGTAAGTAGTGATCCAATCAGCACATCGACACGCTCCCAGCGTAAATTCGCCACTGTAATTTTTTTGTCCACCGCATACGATTGGATAAATGCCAAACCCCATGGCGCTAGTGTTGTCCCTAAGGTGGCGGCAATTGCGACCCAACCGAGTTGATCGGTGGGCATATGCGGAACAATGGAATTGTGCCAAACGGCAGACCAATCTGGTGCTGCCAAAATACCATCAACGATGTAGAGCGCCAAGGTGGAGGAAATCAACAATAAAACGCGTTCAATGCGATGAAATGAGCCCAACACCACCATTAAGGAAATCAATATTGCCGCCAAGGGTGAGCTGATCCAAGCCGGGATACCTATTAAAGAACCAGCCGCTGAAATACCCGCATATTCGGCGCAAATCGTACCGAAGTTGGCAAATAGCAATCCGATTACAGCGAAGTAAGCCCACGTGCGTCCCCAGTAATGGCGGATGACAGCGACAAAGCCCATGCCACTGGCAGCACCAATGCGCACCGCCATCAGATGAAATTGCACGAGCAAAATGGTCGAAGCCGGAATAATCCATAGCAAGCGGTAGCCAAAGTCAGTACCTAGTACAGAATAGGTTGTGATGCCCGCCGGGTCGTCATCCGATAAGCCAGCTAGTAAGCCGGGCCCCAACACCGCTAAAAATGCAGCCAACCACGAGATGCCAGCAGCGCGAAAGCGTGCAAATTGGGCGCTAATACCTCGTTTGTGATGGTGGATAACAATACCTTGCTTGGCGCGCCCTTTGGCGTGGGTACTTGCAGAATTTTGTGCAGTGTGATGATGTGGCATCGCGACCTTTGCTTGCTTCATGCAGATAATTTTTGTCGCGCTCTTCGCCTTATGTACACAAAATGTACACAAAAACGAAAAAGCCGGATGATAGGCGCGCCCAAAACACAAGCGTGCAGTTACAGAGTAACGCGAATTTTTGTTAATTGTTTTGCGCTGACACAAATGATGTAAGCGGTAGACCTTGTCATATTCGCTTGGACAAACAAAACGCTTAAAGAAAACGCACAAAGAAAACGCGAATCAACAAAGAGACGAAATTTCGCTGAGAAAACACGGTTTGCGAAGCTACCCATTAGAATGTCCATTTTTCTTCGAGAAATTCTATGGCGACGAGTACGCAAACAGATCAAGTAAGCGCAGCATTGATAAGTGCAGACCCGGTTATTTTGGGCTTATTGGCGGCAATTTTAGGCTTGGTATTTGTCACAGAATCGTCGGACAAGCCATTTTGGAAGAAATTTTATACCTACGTCCCCGCGCTTCTTTTGTGCTACTTCATTCCCGGCCTACTTAACACCATAGGCGTCATTAATGGCGAAACCTCACGTTTGTACCCGATGGCGCGCGACTATTTGTTGCCCTTGGCCTTGGTTTTGCTCTGCTTGGCTTGCGATCTAGGTGCGATTATTCGGCTAGGACCGAAGGCCATTATTTTATTTTTTACAGGCACTGTGGGTGTGATTCTCGGGGCGCCTCTGGCGTTGTGGATTATGGGTTTTTACGATCCCAGTTTGCTAGACCCAAACGGTGAGAACGCCATTTGGCGTGGCATGAGCACAACTGCAGGTAGCTGGATAGGCGGTGGTGCTAATCAAGCCGCGATGAAAGAGGTGTATAGCGTTGGGGCAGATGTGTTTGGAAAATTCGTTGCCGTGGATGTCATCGTAGCGAATATTTGGATGGCTTTTTTACTTTTCATGGCGGCCCGCGCTAATCGAATAGACGCGTGGCGTGGCTCAGATACCAGCGCATTGATAGAGTTGCGAAAAAGAGTCGAACAAGTGCAATTAGAAAATGTGCGCGTCACCAAGACCAATGATCTCATCTATATTTTAGCGATAGGCTTGGCGTCGACCGGATTGGCGCATTGGATGACAAGTTACATCGTGCCATTTATCAAGACCAATGCGCCCCAGTTAGAGCGCTACAGCATGACGGCCAATTTCTTTTGGGTGACTATTTTGGCGACGACATTTGGCTTGTTGCTGTCATTTACGAAGGCAAAAAAACTGGAGGGAGCTGGCGCCTCTAAGGTAGGTTCGGCAGCGATCTATGTTCTTGTTGCGACGATCGGCATGCAAATGAATTTGAAGGCGATTTTTTCTGACCCTGAATTATTTGTGCTGGGCTTAATTTGGATTAGCTTTCATGGCGCCCTCATGTTAGGCATGGCATGGCTGATTAAAGCGCCATTGTTTTACATGGCAGTGGGCAGCCAAGCCAATATTGGCGGTGCGGCCAGTGCGCCGGTTGTCGCCAGTGCTTTTCATTCTGCGTTAGCACCTGTAGGCGTCTTGTTGGCCGTGTTGGGATACGCGGTGGGCACGTATGGTGGTTGGATTTGCGGACAATTGTTACGCTGGTTGACGGGCGCTTGAATTAGTGGGCAATGGCGAAAACCGACGCATTAGTAATTTTTAACAGCGATCACCGCGTGCGCAATTAAATCCAAAGCAGGGCGGGTGTTGCCCTGTTTATCTGTCCAAACCTTAGGCG
>CAYPNW010000279.1:0-3093 GCA_964411965.1 uncultured Burkholderiaceae bacterium | reverse complement strand
CATTCGCTGCAGTTTTAGCTTCTTCAACGATCATTTGCGCACGCTTTTCTGCGCTAGCAACGTGCTTCATACCTTCTTCACGCGCATTTGCCAGCTCGATCTGAATCTTCTTTTCCGCAGCTTGCATTGCTGCTTGACCTTGATCAGCAGCCGCCAAACCATCGGCAATTTTTTTCATCCGAGCATCGATGGCACCGATTAACGGTGGCCACACGAACTTCATGGTGAACAGTGCAAGGATAAAAAATACCCCGGCCTGATACCACATAGTTTGATTGAGATTCATTGTCGTTTCCTTATATGAATTATCGTGCCGTAAAAATAAAACTTACGGTAGAGAAAGGAAATCCAATTAGCCTTTGAACGGATTTGCAGTTGCGAAGAACATCGCGATACCAACACCGATAATGAAAGCCGCGTCGATCAAACCAGCCAACAACAACATTTTGCCTTGCAACTTGTCCATCAATTCTGGCTGACGTGCAGACGCTTCCAAGTACTTACCACCCATCATTGCGATACCGATACATGCACCCAAAGCGCCCAAACCGATAATCAAACCACAAGCCAAAGCTACAAATGCGACGTTTGTCATGAAAAACTCCCTAAAGGTTAAAAAACAAAAATACTAAAACTAAAATTACAAACCAAAAACTAAAAGTGAAAAACTCATCGGCAAATCAATGGGCTTCGTGCGCCTGACCCATATAAACCAAGGTCAGCATCATGAAGATGAAGGCCTGCAAGAAAACAATCAAAATATGGAAAATTGCCCAAATTGACCCTGCAACAAGGTGACCAACACCGCCCAACAAATAGCCTGTCGAACCCAATAAGGCAATCAACAAAAACAACAATTCACCCGCAAACATATTGCCGAATAACCGCATACCAAGAGAAAACGTTTTGGCTGCGTACTCCACTGCATTCAGCGCTATATTTGCCGGAAACAGCATAGGGCCAAAAGGTGCTGTGCAGAGTTCTTTAATAAAACCGCCCAGACCTTTAATTTTTAATGAGTAAAAAATCATCAAGGCAAATACGCCAATCGAGATCCCCAACGTGCCATTCAAATCGGCGGTGGGCACAACACGGTGGTGAATTTCTGAGCTGATGCCCAAGGCAGGAAATATCCAAACTGCAAACAAATCAACTGGCAAAAAATCCAAGGCGTTCATTAATGCCACCCAAACGAACACGGTAAGTGCCATTGGTGCAATGAAAGTCAGATTGCCATGAACAATACTTTTGGCTTGATTGTTGACCATTTCCACAACCATTTCGACTGCACACTGGAGGCGACCAGGCACACCAGCCGTTGCTTTGCGGGAGACCAAGAACATCACAAGACTAGCGACAACGCCGCAAAAGACGGACCAAATTATGGTGTCGTAGTTAATGTAGGACATGTCCCATAAGGCAGTTTGCTGCTCATGGGAGTTAGTCAGGTGTCCCAAATGATGGGAGATATACTCAGAAGGGGTTGGTGCGTGCTCAGTTGCGCTCATGGTCGATATCTAAAGAGTAAAATGAAATAACTTTTGAGTACGACGATGAAGGTGACTAAGAAAGCCATCCAATTGACATCGCGGTACAGCGTAACTACCGCACCCAACATGGCGATAGTTAATGCAATTTTTAAAAACTCGCCAATGAAAAAATTCATTGGATTGGCGCCCCCAGGTTTTTGCGCGCTGGAAAATAAGCGCAGAGCAAAAAACGCATTTGGGATCGCGCAACATAGGCCGCCAAGTAAGGCGGATAGTCCTGAGGTAAGGCCAGACACTAACAAAGCCACCAGCGCCGCAATTAAAGCTGTTGCAAATTGCAACAGAACGATACGCGCCATGCCATTTCCTCAATCGTATTAATGTTTGCTACGTGGGCGCTCCAATCGACACTGTTGATAGTCCAATGGTAGGAACGCTTGCCAAAGCCTCGGAATTATACGTGGTAGTTCCCGCAAGCGTCAAACGTTTGGCGTATCGCACTCTAGAATGTTTATTTCTTTGTGGCAAAGATCAACACATTCTCTAATGCATTCCACCTTCTAATATAAAACGGATACTACGCATGGTATTTATTTCAACCGCTTATTAAATAAGCGCAAAAGATGCATTTTTTATACATACTCCCTAATTATTTATTTTCTTTGGGTATTATTGACCGCGAATTTTTAAAATTACACCATCAAGCGCATCAAGGCTGGCGAAATCGATCAGCATCTGCCCTTGACCTTTGCTACCAAGCTTGAGACTCACTTGCGTGGCCAGTAAATCAGAAAGCTCTTCTTCAAGACGCGTGATATCGCGTGATTTTTCTGCCTTGTCACGAGACTTGGTCGTATTGCTGTGATCTGCGATGCTCTTTGTGACCAATTTTTCAGCGTCACGTACTGACATGCGCTTGGCGACCACTTGATTTGCCAATTGAATCTGCGTTGCCGCATCTGTGGCAAGCAAGGCGCGTGCGTGCCCCATATCAATATCGCCTGCCATGAGCATGGTCTGCACGGGCTTCGCTAAGTTTAAAAGGCGCAGCAAGTTCGACACGGCGCTACGTGAACGCCCCACTGCTTGCGCCGCTTGTTCGTGCGTAAAGGCGAAATCCGTGATGAGCCGATGAATACCTTGCGCTTCTTCTAAGGGATTCAAATCTTCGCGCTGAATGTTCTCGATCAAGGCCATGGCAGCAGCCGCTTGATCGTCAACGTCTTTCACCAAGACGGGGACTTGGTCCAAACCGGCCAATTGTGCCGCCCGAAAGCGACGTTCGCCCGCAATGATTTCGTATTGGGTGAGATCGCCATGACGCCCTACTGGCCGCACCAAGATCGGCTGCATCATGCCTTGCGCTTTAATCGATGCGGCTAACTCGGCCAACGCCCCTTCATCCATGCGGGTGCGCGGTTGATACTTCCCTGCTTGCATTTGTGTAACGGGCAAGCTGGTCGGTGCCCCAGCCAGCGCCTGCGCGGCCTCGGCAAAACTACCCGCATCATCGAAAAGTGCATCTAGGCCTCGCCCCAAACCTTTTTGTTTTTTTGTTGCCATTATAAAAATTCCGCTTAATTAATTAAATGTTCGTCGCGTT
>CAYPNW010000278.1:0-3100 GCA_964411965.1 uncultured Burkholderiaceae bacterium | reverse complement strand
GTTTGTGCATTGTTCGGCGTGAGTTCTTCTTGGCTGTTTATTTCAGCGCTGAATGCGTCTAGTAACTCGCTGACCGCATTGCTTAATCCAACGGGTATAGCTGTGTGAGCGATATAGGCGGAACCTACTCCATTATTGGTTTCCGGCTCCAATTTTTTCCAAACACGGCGCAAACGGTTGAGTGGCTTTTTTAGCGTGGCAGGCGCGTTTTTTATGCTCTGCTGCAAGAGGTGAAAATCAAGCTCACATGAATACATGGCTCTGCACCTGGTCACCATGTTGTGGGCTTCATCAACCAGTAAAGAAATTTTCCAATCGTGCTGTTGCGTTAAACCAAATAGCAGGGCACTAAGATCAAAATAATAGTTATAGTCACCGACAATCACATCGCACCAACGTGCTAAGTCTAGACTCAAATAGTAGGGACATACTTGGTGCGCAAGGGCGACTTTGCGTAGATTGTCTTTATCCAAAATGGGTTGTTCAAGAGCGGCACCACGTGCGTTGGGGAGCCGATCATAAAATCCTTTGGCCAAGGGACAAGAGTCACCGTGGCAAGCCCTGTCAGGGTATTCGCAAGATTTGTTTTTCGCCACCAACTCCAACACTCGCAGGTTGCCGACTGGGGCATTTTCCCCAAGATTGATCAGCGCATCTAGCGCAAGTTGGCGCCCTGAAGTTTTTGCGGCGAGAAAAAATATTTTATCGACGCCTTGCTTTTCGGCAGACTTTAAACTGGGAAAGATACTGGCAATCGTTTTCCCAATTCCCGTTGGGGCTTGCGCAAGCAAAGCACAAGCGCGTTGATTCGCTTTATAGACCGCCTCTGCAAGTTCGCGTTGTCCCGCGCGGAAACTTTCGTGCGGAAAAGCCATTTGTCGAATACCCGCATCACGTACGTCTCTATGCTGCATTTCTGCACGCGCCCAACTCAAAAACTCTGTGCAGAGTTGGTTAAAGTAAGCAGCCAATTCCTTTGCTTGAAATTGTTGTGGCACGCTGGTTTCAGTGCCTAAATCAACATCAAAATACACCAAGGCAATTTGTAGTTCGGTGAGATTCGCTTGCTCGCAAAATAAATGCCCATATACTTTTGCTTGCGCCCAATGTAACTGCCGATGATTTTGCGGCATGTTGCGTAGATCACCACGATAGGTTTTGATTTCTTCGAGTAATTGGCGTTCAGGGTCATAGCCATCTGCACGACCCTTTACACGTAGCTCGGCGAATTCACCTGTAAGTTTGATCTCCCGTTGATAAGCAGCCGACCTTCGAGTGCTCACTTGGGTGTGACCACTAATACCTTCTTGTGCGCTAGGTGATGGCGAAAAACGTAAATCGAGGTCGCCACACTTCGCCGTGAATTCGCACAAAGTGCGCACCGCAACGCTATAGGTGGGCTGTTTCACGGCGCTTCCACGTGCTCTACGCTGTGGCATTCATACTGGTTTTGGTTATGGTCTTGACTATCCCAAGTCACATAGCAAACACTCACGGGTAGCTGGTGCTGTGCACAGAAGTCCATAAAGCGTAACTGGTTGTCTTGCAGCTTATCGCCAGGCGCTTTTACTTCTATCATGCAATAGCGACGCTCTTGCGGCCAAAACTGAATCAGGTCTGGAAAGCCATTTCGATTTACCTTAATGTCTGCCAAAATTCTTTCGAACAAGTGCCGCAAATGCGCAGCGGGTATGCATTGCAATGCAATCTCGACGATTGCTTCTTCGATGACACCCCACGCGACAAAGGGCGATTGCTTGCCCGCTTTTTCACGGAAGGTTTGTCGTATCGCTGCGCCATAGTCACCGTTATCAAGCAGCGCAAAACAAGCCGCAAAATCCGCTTCGCGGCGCTGATGAAAATCGGCGCTGGTAAGGTCGACCGGTCCGCGATGAAATGGATGAAAAAAGGCGCCCGGTATGGGCTTGAAAATTGCGGGCCAACAAAGCAAGCCAAATAGACTATTGATCAAAGTATTTTCGACATAAAACACAGGCGTGTCATCGCTGTGCAAATGCGCTTGGACGATTTGCTCTACGCTTAGCCTCGCATGCGGCATTGGCAGACAAAGCTGCATGCTTGCGACTTCTGCGCTTGTCTTTTTTTGCACCGATGCATCGCCCTTGGCTGCGCCGGCTTTGCGCATCAGCCTAGCCTCACCGCGCCGCAGTTGCTGTATCTCCGCTTCACTTTCAGGCTTATCTAAGGCTTGCAGCAAAAGCTGCAGCGCCGCTGTGTGTTGCCCGTTTTTTTCTAACACCCGTATCCTGCGCACCCGCGTGCCAAGCGCGTTATCGAGTGCGTACACACTTAGGGCAGCGGGCCAATCCTTCGCCTTTTCTAATGCTTGGCCAAGCTGAAAAACCAAGCTGGCGCGTCGCCGCGCGATCCACGGATTGTTGCTTTGGATTTCTTGCAATTGCGCTATCAGGTGTTCAATCTCGACACCCTCGTCGAACAGCGTTCGACATGCATCTAAGGCAAGATAATCATCAATATTCCCTCGAGACTGAAAGCCGCGCGACGCCGGCGTGAAAGGGATGACTTCGTAGTCGTAAATGCCCAATTCAGTCAGCACAAACTCAGACCAATCTTGGTAGGAGTTGCCAAAAAAAATCAAACGCAAACGATCACATAAGATTTTAACGCTGAGTTGTAAGAGCTGGTCTCCCACGCTCGGTGCCCAGCAGGAAAATGGTTTGCTATCGCTTTCTCGTTCAGACAGCAAAACCAGTTGATCAGCCTTGCGCAGTGCCGCTTCTCTCGTACTTAAAGAGAATACCTGCCCGACCTCCGATTTAAGTAAAACGTCGAACAACTCTTGTACGCTTAACTCGGGATCAAGCTTGACCCAATTGAGCTCGATTAAAGGCGCAAGCGCAGTGGCGATGTCCCCAATTTCTCCATAACGTAATTTACTCAGACGAAAAAAATTGGACTTGCGCATCACCAGGCGCACCAAAAGCGCCTGCGCCCGCGTCGGCAAGCGGCGGAAATTGACAATGAATTTGTGCTCATCATCAGTCAACAAATCGCCATAACGTTCGGCCACCCAATCCAACACGAACTGAAAATTGTGCAGGTAATACAGGGGATTTTC
>CAYPNW010000277.1:0-3105 GCA_964411965.1 uncultured Burkholderiaceae bacterium | reverse complement strand
GGCATGCACTTTGAAGGGCGATGCCGTAACTACCGCATGGTGCGGGGCGAACCTCGCGCTTGCGATTTGTTTGCGATTTGTCCGAATTAGCGCCTTCAATTCAAGGCCAATTCACTTTCGTCACGTTTTCAAGCACAATCAGGGGTGGCATTGGTTCTTGGCATCAAACTTTTCGAAAATCGCATTCAACCTCACGCTTACAACTGGCGGACATCATAATGAAAATACGAAAACAGCTTGCAAATTGCGCGCTTCTCTTTTGTGCCCTAGGTGGTCAACACGCAATGGCCGACACCTTGATTGAGAATGCCAACGGCTACACCATCAATAAAGAGCAAAACTTGCAGCGTTTTACCGCATTGGTCTTCGACGATGAGGGAAAAATCTTAGCCGTCGGTAGCAGCAAGGAGTTGAGCGCGCAATTTCCCACGGCGAAACGGATTAACCTTGGTGGCAAAACACTCCTGCCTGGCATGATCGACGCCCATGGGCACACGCTACAACTAGGCGTCAATGCGACGCAATTGAATTTGCGTAACACCCAAAGTTTAAAGGACGCGCAACAAGCCATCAGCGACTATGCAAAGCGCTTTCCGCAGCACCAATGGATTTTAGGTGGTGCGTGGAACCAAGCGATTTGGAAACTGGGACGATTTCCTACCGCACAGGAAATCGATGTAGTGGTAAAAGACCGCCCCGTTTGGTTGCGGCGTGTCGATGGACATGCTGGCTGGGCAAATAGCAAGGCCCTGCAATTGGCAGGCATCACCAAAGACAGCGTCGATCCGCAGGGCGGCAAAATCGAAAAAGACGCGCGCGGCATGCCGACTGGCGTGCTAATTGACGGCGCTATGCAACTAATGGATAAAGTTCTGCCAGCCACCAACGAAGCTGAACAGAGAATTGCGCTTGATGCAGCGCTCCAGCAATTGAGTCGGAATGGCCTCACCAGCGTACATGACGCGGGGGTGTCTGCTTCGGCTGATCGCTTGTTCCGCGAGTATGCAGACCAAGGCAAACTCAATCCACGCGTGGTCGGCATGATCAGTGGTACGGGCGATTTCTTTGATCAAATCGCCAGCCAAGGCCCCTTGCTGAGCTACGCTAATGACCATTATTCCTTACGCGCTGTAAAACTCTACGCTGATGGCGCCTTAGGCAGTCGTGGCGCCGCTTTGCTGGCACCGTATAGCGACGCACCGCAAACCAAAGGCTTGCTGTTTCACTCGGCCGAGAGCATTAAAAAGATGATAGAAAAAGCCGCGCTAAAAGGTTTTCAAGCCAACGTGCATGCGATTGGCGACGCAGGTAATCGGCAAATTTTAGATAGCTTTGAGCAACTGGCAAAAAACCCCGCAAGCGCGAACTTCGGTGATCTACGCCATCGCATTGAACATGCGCAAGTTGTGGCGCTGACAGATATTCCTCGTTTTAAGCAACTCAATATTTTGCCTTCCATGCAGCCCACCCACGCCACGTCGGATAAAAACATGGCAGAAGATCGTGTCGGACATGAACGTATCAAAGGCGCTTATGCGTGGCGCACCTTCTTACAACAGGGTTCACGCATCGCTTGCGGTTCAGACTTCCCCATTGAATCTCCTAACCCGTTCTGGGGCATCCACGCCGCCGTAACACGACAAGACGCCGAGGGTCAACCTGATGACGGCTGGTACGCCGAGCAAGCCATGACCGTGACCGAAGCTTTCCGCTGCTTCACGCTCGATGCGGCTTACGCTGGCCACCAAGAAAAAGTTCTTGGCAGTATAGAAGTAGGAAAATGGGCAGATTTCATCGTAACTGATCGTGACTTATTTCGAATTCCAGCAAAGAATATCTTGCGCGTGCGCGTGCTGCAAACATGGGTTGGTGGCAAACAGGTTTATCCTTTGAAATAATAATGGCGAAAAAATATGAGCGATGTGACGACAATTCGAAAAGTTCAAAGCGCACCAGACGTAACCATCGAACAGCTTTGCAAGCTCTTGATTGATACCGTCAATCACGGCGCATCTATCGGTTTTTTGGCGCCCCTTTCACTCGAAACCGCCAGCGACTATTGGCGCAAGGTGCTCACTTCGTTGGGCGATGGTTTACAGCTTTGGGTGGCAGAACAAGCGGGGGAAATAGTTGGTTCCGTTCAATTAGCACCGTGCTTGAAGGAGAATGGTAAGCACCGAGCCGATCTGCAAAAACTGTTTGTGCTCACCACGCACCGCGGGCAAGGCATTGCTCGATCGCTGTTATTGGCAGCAGAAAATGCAGCGCTCGCGCAAGGTCTGCGCCTCTTGGTGCTGGATACCGAAAAAGCCTCGGTCGCAGAAAATTTGTATCAAGCAAGTGGTTGGCAACGTGCTGGAGAAATCCCCAACTTTGCCTTAACACCGAGCGGCAAATTGCACGCGACGGTCGTGTACTTTAAAGAGCTCAGCATTAAAGGAGATCAACATGTATAACCCCAGCCATTTCGAAGAAACGCGCACCGAAGTCATGCATGAATTGATGCGGCAATATCCGCTCGCTACTGTCATCGCGTCCACTGCTGCTGGTTTGGTGGCAGACCATATTCCTTTGCAAGTGGTCATGACCGATGAAAAGAAGGGCAAACTTATCGGACATGTGGCGCGCGCCAACCCGCTTTGGCAAATTGATCCAGAAACAGAATTACTCATCGTCTTTCAAGGGGCGCAATGCTATATCTCGCCGAACTGGTATGCGAGCAAGCCCAGCTCGGGCGGCAAGGTTGTACCCACGTGGAATTACGCTGTCGTGCATGTGCGCGGCAAACTAAAAGCACTGCACGAAGCGCATGAAATCTTGCCGATACTCAATGCACTAACGCAACGGCACGAAAGCAGCCAAGCGCACCCGTGGAGTGTCAATGACGCACCACCCGACTATATTGAAAAATTACTCGGCGCGATTGTCGGCTTTGAAATTGACATCACCCACATGCAGGGCAAATGGAAGGTCAGCCAAAACCGGCTTGAACAAGACCGTGCCAGCACTAGCGCCGCATTGATGCAGCTTGCTGATACCAATGCGCGGGTGATGGCGAAGTTAATCCCTGATTAAAACGCTCATCACATCAAATAAACCAAGCGC
>CAYPNW010000276.1:1485-3115 GCA_964411965.1 uncultured Burkholderiaceae bacterium | reverse complement strand
TAGGTGACTTCCATCCAATCGTGGTCGACCACGTTCGCCATATCCATGGGCGAGGCGCGGGTTTCCGTCTCGCTGGTGAGATTTAAGAGGTCGTCGTCGATGGCTTGGGTTTTGACTTCGTCGCCATACTCGTACAAATCAAACGTGGCGTAACGGTAAAAATGTTCCACCATTTGCGTGCGGTCACTTAAATAATCGACCAACACGTCATAACCGCCCTCCACTTCGGCGATTTCATACAGAAACTCAACCGGGTCAGCCCCTTCGCGGAAGATCACCGAATTAATCATGCCGCGCAATTGTTCGTGCGTTGGGTCGTTGTAGCGCTTTTCTAAAATCACGGCTTGAGCAAATTGCTGCGGTGTGACGAGCAAGTTCACCAAGGATTCTTTTGAGGCGTCGTACTCACGAATAATCGCTAACAAATCTTTGGCAGGAAACTGGTCTAAAGCCAAAACCAAGGCTTTATCGCCTTCCGTCTCTGCTAAATTTGCCAAGGCATATTCAGCACCGGCAATATCGCCTGCTTTGACTAAACTTTGCGCTTCTATTAATGCGGGAACATTCATCTTTTTTCCTTAATCTTTACGATCAAAACCTTGTTCGGCCAACCAATCTGCGCCGGCTTCTTCTAAATCATAATCATCGCCGTCGTCACCATCGTCTCTACCGTGGCGGCCGTAATTGCCATCCAAATCGCCGCCCTCTTTGAGTTCGTTTTGCTCACTGGTTGCGTCATCTTGCTCGCGGTCCTCGGCGTCCATGTCAGCGGCATTTGATGGGCTGGTTTGGCGAGAATGTTTGCTCTTGGCGAGATATTCTAAGCCAGCGGCGATCACCATAAATGCGGCACCGTCGGCGTCTTTTAAGATGGCTTGGCACAAGGGTTCAGCCCAAGGTTCTAGCTTTACGCTTTCTGACAAACTCTTCCAACTTGGATGTTGCTTGGCTTCTTTGGTGGTGAGGGTTTCCATCACCAAAGGGTTCATAAAACGAAAGCCACCATGAAAAGCCACAGCCACCATCTCCGGGTTACTTTTCAACATCGGCAAGAGAAACGGGACTTGCTTGCGCTTTTCTGCCAAGCGCGAACGCAAGATATCTTTGCCTTCCGAATCGGTACGCAGATCATCAAGCTCTGCGCTGTAGGCTTTACTCAAATCGTCGAAAAAACGAGAAATTCTCACTGGATTACTCCTGAAATATAGTTTTGCCAGACTTCCGTCGCCGTTTCGATAGGCGACTCTAGCAAATTGCGTCTGCGGTTTTCATCATAGGCGGTGCGCGCCGCTTCATCAGACAAAACATCATAAGCCTCTTTCACCGCATGGAACTTGGCGGGCGCTAATTCAGAACTATTCCGGTCTGGGTGAAACTCGGCAGCTTTGATGCGAAAGGCTTTTTTGATGTCCGCCAAACTAGCTGATTGGGCGACACCTAAAACAAAGTAATAGTCTTTCATGGGCGTTTTGCTTTATTGAGGTGCAGCTTAGAAAAAAAGAATGAACGAGATTTTACTTTGAAAGAAAAAAGCTAATTTCAAAGCGCCCTCACATAAGCCGCAGCTATAAAATCAAAACGCCAATGCAGTGATGCACTGGCGTTTGCTTCTACGGCCAGAATTGACTGC
>CAYPNW010000276.1:0-1385 GCA_964411965.1 uncultured Burkholderiaceae bacterium | reverse complement strand
TTAATGGTGATGACCATGCGCACCGTGTACATGGCCGTGCGCAATTTCTTCTTCCGACGCCGCACGTACTTCAAGCACCGTTGCTTCAAATTTAATGGTCATCCCCGCTAACGGGTGGTTTGCATCCACCACAACTTTGCCTGCATCGATTGCTGTCACACGAAATTGCATAGACTCATCGGTCTCAGGATTACGGGTTTCAAACATCATGCCCACTTCTAAATCAGGCGGGAACATGCTGATGTCTTCTTCACGCACCAATTCAGCTTCAAATTCGCCAAAGGCTTGGTCTGGTGTCATGGTGACAGACACCACATCACCGGCTTTCTTGCCATTCAATGCGGCTTCAACGGCGGGCAAAATATTGTCGTAACCACCGTGCAAATACACGATAGGGTCATGGTTCTGGTCAATGACTTCGCCTTCTTCGTCAAACATGGTGTAGTTCAGGCTGACGGCGGTATTTTGTGAGATTTGCATAATGGCGAACGGAAATGAGAGTGGATAAAGGAAGGGTGAAACTTCAAAAAAGATCACATGAGAGCACTAGATAAGGGCAAATGGTCAATAAGCAAGGTACATAAACCGCATTAACAATTGCGCCGAAATCAAGCGCTGTATTGTACCAGAGCATAAGTGCCAAACGGCTTCGGTGCGATCAAAGGCAAAAGCCTTACCGCTGAGGCGCAGAGAACGCAGAGAATGTTTTTTTCTTTGCGACCTTTGCGACCTTTGCGACTCTGCAGTGAGAAGTTAATTCATTTGTTATCAAACTATACTACTCTCCGTATATTTGAACGATGCCTATAAATAAAGCGCAAAAGCATCAAAATTAAACAAAAAAGCAGGAGTATGTGAAATCAACTACATCCTATTCCTTCGACAAGAAAAAACCATGCGCGATTCTGCGCTAGATCAATAAAGCGCCATTTTTCTCAATAAGGCTAAGCGTGCCGCCCATAGAATGCTCCACTAGCGTACAGCATGAAGTACGAAACAATATCAGCAGCAAAATAGGCAGCAAAGCAATTGAGGAAAAGCATGAAACGAGTTAACGATTTTCGACTGCGTTTGGGTCAGCATGAATTGGTGCCCATTATGGTCGGTGGTATGGGCGTGGATATTTCAACCGCCGCACTGGCACTTGAAATCGCCCGTTTGGGCGGCGTGGGACATATTTCTGATGCGATGGTAGAAGACGTTGCCGACCGCCGTTTTGACACGCATTTCGTCAAAGAAAAAACCAAGTTTTATAAGAGCAATATCGATAAAGCAGACAAAACTTCCATCAAGTTTAATCTCGACAAATTAGCCCAAGCAACGCAACTGCACGTGGGCAACACCATGGCAGCCAAGCGCGGCAAGGGCTTGATTTTCGTCAATTG
>CAYPNW010000275.1:0-3122 GCA_964411965.1 uncultured Burkholderiaceae bacterium | reverse complement strand
ATAAAGCTTACGCAATTCTTACGACAAATCGAAGAACTTGATGTAAATAAGCCATACTCCTGCATTTTTCGGAAAAAATGCACTCTTTCGCGCTCGTATTTTCAGGCACTTTAAAATATACTCCAAGACGTATCAGTAATTGACCGAAGTTCATCACAAACCAAGAATTTCATTTTTACAACGACTTATCAGAAAATGTAAGAATTTAGACACTCTTGACTTATTTGAATGAATTTCGACCTATACTGGGTAGTATTGTTACAAAGCACGATTTTTTCGGTTCATTTTTAGCCTTCATTTGTACAAACGATGATCTGAACGCTGACGAGAAAAATGGTGACCGGTTTGTCTCAATATCTCGTCTTGAAAACACTGGCAACATTTTTGATAATTTCGGCGATTTCGCTTAATGACCGACATTCAGACACAACTTATTGAGGTTTCACAATTGCGTGTTGGGATGTTTATTTATCTCGACATCGGGTGGATGGCGCACCCATTTCCTGTCAATAGTTTTGAAATACGTAGCGAAGCGCAAATCGCCACCATTCGCTCCTTGGGTTTGGATCGCGTACGTTACGCGCCTGGCAAAAGTACACAAGAAACTCCCTCTGCCGAGATAATCGCTTCAAATGTCGTGCCGATTGTGCCCGAGCCAAAAGCGAAGGCCGAAAAAAGCCGACGCGAATTACTCGCCGAACAAAACGCCAGCTTAATGCTGTGCGAAAAACAATTTAGCCAAGCCTCACAAAGCTTTCGCGACATTACTGAACAAGTTCATTCACGACCAGAAAATGCCAAAGCAGAGAGCGTTCAGTTAATTACTGGATTGCTTAACGAGATTTTGGGTGAAGACGAAGCCACCATTCGGCTTTTATCGGAAAATTCGGGTGAAAAAACTTCGCTGCATTCCATCAATGTCACCTTGATTTCTCTGCTGCTTGGCAAGGCGATGCATCTCAGTAAACCCGATATGCTCGAACTTGGCGTAGGTGCCCTTCTGCACGATATTGGGAAGTTAGAATTACCAGATCGGATGCGCTGGCAAGACGATGCTTTTTCCCATGCCGAGCGACAACTGTACCAAAGTCATGTTGCCCAAGGCGTCATGCTTGCCCGAAAAATGGCCCTATCGCCCATGGCGACTCTGCTGGTTGCCCAACATCACGAACACGCCGATGGCAGCGGCTACCCAAGCGGCATCTCAGAAGATAAATTATCGCCATTGGCGCGCATCGTTGCGCTAGTCAATCGCTATGACAATCTGTGCAATCCGGGCAATCCTTCGACGGCGATTACGCCACACGAAGCCTTATCCTTATTGTTTGCGCAAAACAAAAGCCAGTTTCATATACCCACCATCACGGCATTTATCCGCATGATGGGCATCTACCCACCTGGCTCCGTGGTGCAACTTAATGATGATCGGTATGCGATCGTGGTTTCCGTCAATTCAACGCGCCCCATTAAGCCCAAGATCATTATTTACGACCATGCAATTGCGCGTGACGAAGCCTTAATCGTCAATCTGGAAATCGAAAAACATTTGGGCATACGACGTAGTCTCAAACCTTTACAGTTGCCCAAAGCAGCTTACGATTATTTGTCGCCACGTCGGCGCCTTTGTTACTTTTTTGAGCGAGGCGGCGATACCAAGTCTGCCCCGGTGACGCTATGAACGTTCTGCAATGGCAAGCGCTCATCGAAGGCATGTTGGAAGCCGTCTTGCTAGTCGACCCAGTGCAGCTGCGTATTATTGCGGCCAATCAATCGGCACACCATTTGTTAGAACTGGAAGAAAAAAGCTTAATTGGCACGCCCGTGGTCGATCTAGCTGCCGCCCCGGAAGATATTTACTTTTGGGAAGATGTGGCGGCAGGCTTGTCAGACAATATTTTTTCAGAAACCCTAATGCGCTTGCCCAGCGGCGAGGCAATTCATGTCGAACGCCAAGTCACATTAATCCGTCTCGGCGGCAATACCTCAATCTATGTGGTGGCCATACGCGACCATACAGGGCAAAGGCGGATTGAGAACGAGCTAGAAAAGCTGATTGCCGAATTGCGTGCCACCTTGGAATCTACGGCAGACGGCATACTCGTGACCGACCTCGATGGCGGCATCCGCAGTTATAACCATTTATTCGCAAAGCTTTGGAACCTGCCGGACGAACTCCTCACGCAACGAGATGATTCGGCGATCTATTCGTGGATGGATAAATGCATGGTCGACACCGCGCATTATTCAGAACGATTAGGTGCGATTCGGCGCTCGCCTTTAATGGAAGCCACAGATGTGCTAGTGCTTCGGTCGGGCAAAATTTTGGAACGGCTCACACTGCCTCAGTATGCACGTGGCCGACCAATTGGCCGTGTGTATTCATATCGCGATATCACGCAACGTTTAGCCGATGAAGCACGCTTGCAGCTCGCAGCGAAGGTGTTTGAATCAAGTACCGATGCGATTTTTATTACCGATCAAGAACTTAAAATTGTCACCACGAATCCTAGTTTTGAACGTTTGACCAGCTTTAGCGAAGCAGAAATGGCGGGCTTAACGCCGTTGGAGTTTTTCTCGGAGCAAAGTAATCAACCGCTGGTGCGGCAAGCCTTAAACGATGTACAGGAGCTGGGGTTTTGGGAAGGCGAATTGTGGAATCGGCGTAAAAATGGCCATGCCTATTTATGCATGATTTCGTTGGTACGCGTGCAAGATGAACATGGGCGCACGATTAACTACATCGGCTTTTTTAAAGATCGCACAGAAAGCCATGCGGCAAAACAGAAAATTGAAGAACTTGCGTTTTCCGATGTGTTAACCGGCTTGCCTAACCGCCTATTGCTCGCTGAGCGTCTACGCCAGTCGATTATTTTTGCCAGTCGGCAGAATAGCAAATTTGCCTTACTGTTTTTGGATCTCGATCACTTTAAGCAAATCAATGACTCACTTGGTCATCCCTTTGGTGACCGCGTTTTAATTGAAGTGACAGAGCGACTCAAAAAATGTTTGCGTCATGTTGATACCGCTGCGCGTTTAGGTGGCGATGAATTTGTCCTTTTGCTACACGAAGCCGATGCGGCAGGCGCGGAGATTTGCGCACGCCGTGTACTTGAGGAATTGCG
>CAYPNW010000274.1:0-3123 GCA_964411965.1 uncultured Burkholderiaceae bacterium | reverse complement strand
ACTTTCTTTGAAGATGATTCGGTACGCATTTGGCATCAGAACGATGATGTGTTGATTTTGTCGATGAAGACCAAAATGCACGTAATCGGTCCAGGCGTCATCGAAGGTATGGAAAAGGCGATTGCTGAAGCGGAGAAAAATTTCAAAGGCTTGGTGATTTGGAGTGCCGATGCGGCCGATGGCGGTGCGTTCTCAGCAGGTGCGGATTTGCAAGCGATGTTGCCGCTGTTTATGTCAGGTGGTGTCAAAGCCATAGAACCTGCTATTTCGCGCTTACAGCAAGCGCATCAGGGCTTGAAGTATGCCAACGTTCCAGTCGTCGCCGCGGTTGCCGGCTTAGCCTTGGGTGGCGGTTGTGAATTGCTAATGCACGCAGCGAAACGTGTCGCTTCCATCGAATCGTATATCGGCTTGGTTGAAGTTGGCGTCGGCTTAGTTCCCGGTGGTGGCGGTCTTAAGGAGGCCGCAGTGCGTGCTGCCGCTGACGCCAAGGGCACTGACTTGTTGCAGTTCTTGAAAAATTACTTCACGAATGCCGCCACAGCAGCCGTATCTAAGTCAGCTATTGAAGCGCAAAAAATGGGTTATTTGTCCGCAGATGATGTGATCGTGTTTAACCCGTACGAACTCTTACATGTCGCAAAAGTTGAAGCACGTGCCATGTTTGATGCGGGTTATCGCCCACCGATGCGTAAATTGGTACCGGTGGCGGGGCGTCACGGTATGGCGACCATCGCTGGTCAATTAATCAATATGCGAGACGGTGGTTTTATTTCTGCGCATGACTTCAAATTGGGCAGAATGATTGCCGAAGTGGTCAGCGGTGGCGATATCGATAACGGTAGTTTAGTAAGCGAGCAATGGCTGCTCGACTTGGAGCGCAAAGCGTTTATGGAATTATTGAATCATCCAAAAACACAAGAGCGCATTATGGGCATGATGCAAACTGGCAAGCCAGTTCGTAACTAAACAAAACTTGGCGAGGACCTTAACATGACTAAACAACTTCAAGACGCTTACATCGTCTCTGCAACTCGCACGCCGATCGGTAAATCCGGTCGTGGCATGTTTCGCAACACACGTCCAGATGACCTCTTGGTGCGCGTATTGCAATCGGCTTTAGCGCAAGTACCCAATTTGGACCCGAAACTGATCGAAGACGCCATCGTCGGCTGCTCTTTCCCCGAGGGTTCCCAAGGCTTGAACATTGCGCGTATGGGCGTACTGCTAGCGGGTATGCCAAATACGATAGGTGGCGTGACCATCAATCGCTATTGTGCCTCTGGTATTACAGCGATTGCGATGGCAGCGGATCGTATTCGCGTTGGTCAGGCTGACGTGATGGTTGCGGCCGGTGTCGAATCGATGTCGATGGTGCCAATGATGGGAAACAATCCATCAATGAATATGGCAATACTGCAAGATGAAAACGTGGGTATGGCTTATGGCATGGGCTTGACGGCTGAGAAAGTCGCACAGCAGTGGAAAGTCTCACGTGACGCGCAAGATGCGTTTGCATTGCAATCACATCAGCGCGCAATCGCTGCGCAGAACGCAGGCTTTTTTGATGCTGAGACGACTTCAGTGGATATTGTTGATCGCGTACCAAATTTGGCAACAGGCGAAATCGAGTTGAAAAAGCGTACAGTCAATCGTGACGAAGGCGCACGTCCAGACACATCGATCGAAGGATTGGCGAAACTTAAACCCGTATTCGCTGCAAAGGGCAGTGTCACAGCAGGAAATAGTTCACAAACTTCTGACGGCGCTGGTGCGTTGATCTTGGTCAGCGAAAAAATATTGAAGCAATTCAATCTCACGCCGCTGGCGAAGTTCTCCTCGTTTGCGGTACGCGGTGTGCCGCCTGAAATTATGGGAATCGGTCCAAAAGAAGCCATCCCAGCCGCTTGTCGTGCCGCCGGCATTACGCAAGACCAAATCGACTGGTTTGAGTTGAACGAAGCGTTTGCTGCGCAAGCATTGGCAGTGGTTGGAGACTTAGGTCTGGATCCAGCTAAAGTCAATCCTATGGGTGGTGCAATTGCCTTAGGTCACCCACTTGGTGCGACTGGCGCGATCCGAGCGGCAACCACAATTCATGCTTTGCATAGAAATAACTTGAAGTACGGCATGGTGACAATGTGTGTGGGTACCGGTATGGGTGCTGCCGGTATTTTTGAGCGTATGTAAGTTTGTCGTTGAGACACATGGACGAATAAATAAACCGCGCATTTGTGCGGTTTATTTTTTTCTACATTTTATCTAGTAACGACGTTACGAGGCCGGCTAAGAACTGATCAGTGTTTAGCCGCAAGTGACTAATCTGTAAGCAAATAACGAGACCAAAATGGAAATCCAAACCAACATAGAAAACGGCGTTTTGACGATTAACTTCAATCGCCCAGAGAAGAAAAACGCAATTACGAGTGCCATGTATCAAAGTATGGCAGACGCCTTGCGCGCGGCAGACACAGATACTGCTGTGCGCGCCATTCTTATTACCGGTAAGCCAGAGATTTTTACAGCAGGAAATGATTTAGAAGATTTTATGAAGAATGCCGCTATGCTCGCGACTTCAGATGCACCGCCGGTATACCAATTTATGCATGCGCTCAATGATGCAAGCAAGCCTGTTATTGCTGCGGTTTCTGGTGCGGCAGTCGGTATTGGCACGACGCTTTTAATGCATTGCGACACGGTTTACTTGGCGGAGAATGCGAAGCTATCGATGCCTTTCACGCAATTGGGCTTATGCCCAGAATTTGCATCGAGTCTCGTGTTCCAACAAATCGTTGGTTACCAACGAGCAGCGGAAAAGCTCATGTTGGGTGAGCCGTTTAGCGCGCAAGAAGCACTTGAGATGGGCTTTGCGAACAAAGTTTTACCGCTCGAAGAATTACTTCCGTATGCGCAAAAACAGGCAGCAAAGTTGGTCGCTTTGCCGGCAGCTTCAATACGTTTGACCAAGCGACTCATGCGTGGCGACCGCGCCGAGTTGGTGAGGGTAAAAATGAATGAAGAGAATGCCCATTTTGCAGCAATGCTCAATGCGCCGGAAGCCAAAGAAGCATTCATGGCATTCTTTCAAAAACGTAAACCAGATTTCTCGCAGTTTAGTTAAGT
>CAYPNW010000273.1:0-3125 GCA_964411965.1 uncultured Burkholderiaceae bacterium | reverse complement strand
GGGTATGAATAAATGATGGGTGACTTTGCAAAATCTCAGTGCTGATGGTTTGCGCTTTGCGCCGACAAATGATCCAGCAGATTTTGAAACGCCGTGCGGAAATATAGTTCGTAGCTATCTTGCTCAACATAGCCTAAATGCGGCGTGGCCAACACATTGGGTCGATGTAGCAAAGGATGTTGTGGCGGCACGGGTTCTTGTTCGAACACATCAATCGCCGCAAACCCGGGGCGTCCTTGATCTAGCGCCGACACCAAGGCATTTGGGGCGATCAATTCTGCGCGACTTGTGTTGACGAGGAGAGCGTCAGCTTTCATCTTCAATAGATCATCCAATGTGACGATACCGCGCGTGGCGTCATGCAAACGCAAGTGCAAAGACAGGACATCCGCCTGTTGAAAAAAAGCTTCTTTTGTCGTACTAGTTTGATAGCCTTCTTGTTCGGCGCGGGCGCGACTTTCTGCGCTTCCCCAAACTACTACATGCATGCCAAACGCTTTGCCAAATGCGGCGACGCGTGAGCCAATTTTGCCAAAACCCCAAATGCCTAGGCAACGGCCACGCAGCACACGGCCTAAGCCATTGTGTTGACTTTGCATGGAAGCGGTTTGCCATGTGCCACTTTGTAAGTTGACCGCATATCCCACAAGTTTGCGTGATGCCGCGAGAATCAGCGCCCATGTGATCTCTGCGGGAGCGGTGGGGTCGCCGCTGCCTTCCAGCAAGGCAATGCCGCGCTCTTTGGCAGCGACGATATCGACGTGAGCGCCAAATTTGCCGGTTTGCGCAATAACTTTGAGATTCGGCAGTTTGTTAAGGAGCGCGCGTGGCAGCGCGGTGCGTTCGCGAATCAGCACCAAGGCGTCGAAGGGGGCAAGGCGTATGGCAAGTTGCCCAATACCAACGGCGCTATGGTGGAAAACCTTGACTTCATGCTCTGCCAGCAGCGAAAAGCAGGGCAAGTGGCGTACTACGTCTTGGTAATCGTCCAAAATCGCAATTTTCATCGTTTATATTCCCTTTCTCCAAGCGTTCAATGAACTTTCAGTTTATTTGCCAAACAAATAATGGTTCTGACGTAAAAAGTGCGTCGCTTGTTTGCCGCGTGTAAAATGCTGGGTTACGTAGCTTTTTGATTCTTCCACCCCGCGCCACCCTGCAGGGGAGAAGCTTGGATGCCCGACCAACCGTCTCGTTTTCCTATTATCCGACAAAACTTTCGATGACCAGACGATAAGGCTAGAGTTCAAACTCAGCATCACTTGATTGCATCGCTGGAGCATTTGCTCGCGATTCACTTCAGGCGCCACTCTGATCCACAAGTTGTCCAAAGTTTTGCCGTGCCGCTACACCGGTTTTTTTTTTGAAATGGCATTGGAGAATTAAATGAATCAACCCATCATGAAGGGAGTGGCAACTTTGAATCCACCCGCTTACGTGCAGAACCAAAAACTCATCAATTGGATCAGCGAAATGGCAGCGCTGACCAAGCCGGACCAGATTGTTTGGTGCGATGGTTCGCAAGAAGAATACGACCGCTTATGCGCGCAGATGGTGGCCGCTGGCACCATGAAAAAACTCAACCCAGCCAAGCGCCCGAATAGTTATTTGGCGTGCTCCGACCCGTCAGACGTGGCGCGCGTAGAAGATCGTACTTTTATTTGTTGCGCAAAAAAGGAAGACGCGGGTCCCACCAATAATTGGATGGCACCGTCGGAAATGCGCGCAACACTCAATCCTTTGTTCGATGGCTGCATGCGCGGTCGCACCATGTACGTTGTGCCGTTTTCCATGGGGCCGCTGGGTTCACCAATTGCGCATATTGGCGTTGAGTTATCTGATTCGCCCTACGTTGCCGTGAACATGCGAATCATGACGCGCATGGGCAAAGCCGTGTACGACGTGCTTGGTGCGGAAGGCGACTTCGTGCCCTGCATCCACACAGTCGGTGCGCCTTTGCAGGCTGGGCAAGCGGATGTCGCATGGCCATGCAATGCCACTAAATACATCGTGCACTACCCTGAAACGCGCGAAATCTGGTCGTATGGCTCTGGTTACGGTGGCAATGCCTTGCTGGGCAAAAAATGTTTCGCCCTGCGCATTGCTTCCACCATGGGACGTGACCAAGGCTGGCTGGCCGAGCATATGTTGATCTTGGGTGTGGAATCGCCTGAAGGCAAAAAGCATTATGTTGCCGCCGCGTTCCCCTCCGCCTGCGGCAAGACCAATTTTGCGATGTTGATCCCACCGGCTAGTTTTAAGGGTTGGAAAATCACCACCATTGGTGACGATATCGCTTGGATTAAACCGGGCGCAGACGGGCAATTGTATGCGATTAACCCAGAGGCCGGCTATTTCGGCGTGGCACCTGGCACGAATACAGCCACCAACTCCAACTGCATGGCGTCGCTCACTGCGAATACCATTTTTACCAACGTTGGCCTGACCGACGAAGGTGATGTGTGGTGGGAAGGCATGACGAAAGAAGCACCTGCCCATTTAATTGATTGGCAAGGAAAAGACTGGACACCCGCCATCGGACAGGAAACCGGACGCAAAGCAGCGCACCCGAATGCCCGCTTTACTGTGGGTGCAACGCAAAACCCCGTGATCGACGCCGCTTGGGATGACCCCGCTGGTGTACCGATATCGGCATTTATTTTTGGTGGACGTCGTTCTAGCACCGTGCCCTTGGTCACTGAAGCACGTGATTGGGTAGAAGGCGTGTACATGGCGGCCACCATGGGTTCGGAAACAACCGCCGCTGCGGCGGGACAAATGGGCGTCGTAAGGCGCGACCCCTTCGCGATGCTGCCTTTTATTGGCTACAACATGAGCGACTACTTCCAACATTGGTTGAACATGGGGCAAAAAATCGCTCAAAGCGGCGCGCAACAACCCAAAATCTATTGCGTCAATTGGTTCAGAACAGACGCCAACGGCAAGTTTGTGTGGCCGGGCTTTGGCGACAATATGCGCGTCTTGCAGTGGATGGTAGATCGCATCGAAGGAACGGGAAAAGGCGTTGAAAACATCTTCGGCATCACCCCAGAATTCAAGGATTTGCGTTGGGATGGGCTAGCGTTTACGCAAGAACAATTCAACACCATCACCTCATTGGATTT
>CAYPNW010000272.1:0-3143 GCA_964411965.1 uncultured Burkholderiaceae bacterium | reverse complement strand
CAGGTATCGATGCCATCAAAAAACATGGCTCAGCGTACTTAATGGCTGTGGGTGGTGCGGCTTATCTCGTTTCCAAAGCGATTAAGACCGCCAAGGTCGTCGGTTTTGCTGATTTAGGCATGGAGGCGATATATGAGTTTGATGTAATCGATATGCCTGTTACTGTTGCGGTAGATTCAAATGGCGTATCAGTGCACAACACCGGCCCACGAGAATGGCAAGCAAAAATCGGGATCATTCCCGTCGCAGCAAACTAAAGAGGCTTTGAATAAGGGCAACGGAAAACCAAAATTTGGATCGAGAAACGCGCCATTACAACTTTACTGGCGCGTTACAGATCAAGAATTTGGTCACGCAGCAACTTAATCAGAACGTCTCAAAATTATTGGATAGAACATGGATGGCACTTACCTTAGTCAACTAATGCAACAACAAAGCGGCGTATTAGTCTTTGTGAATGTATTTTTGCAGCAGCTTGGCTTACCAGTGCCATCGGTGCCCACCATGATTTTGGTTGCCAGCCAAATGCAAGGCTTTAGTGGATTAGCTGGCATCCTGCTTTTGGCGGTACTTGCTTCATTGCTTGCCGATTGGATTTGGTATCAGGCTGGTAGAAGCTTTGGATATCGGGTTTTGTCTTTACTTTGCAAACTCTCCATCAATCCCAGTTCCTGCGTGAATCAAACGGAAGCACGTTTCACAAAATGGGGCGTTTGGTCGCTGGTTGTGGGCAAGTTTATTCCTGGCTTTTCTACTGTCGCACCGCCTGTTGCTGGAGCGCTTGGCATGCCACGCACGCCGTTCTTTATTGCCTCTGCCATTGGCGCAGCATTATGGGCTGGCGTTGCCTTAATGGCGGGCTATCTCTTTAAAGCACAAATCGATTTTGGTTTGGCATTAATGGCACAGCACGGAGTGAAAGCCGTGGCGATCCTCTTGGTGTTTTTGAGTATCGTTTTAGGTTGGAAGTTCTGGAAGAAATTGCGCTTCAAAAAAATGGCAACCATGCGCCATGTCAGTTTGGATGAAATGAACGTCGCATTAACCAGTTTAACGCCGCCGCATATGCTTGATCTACGCAGCGCCAGTATGGTTGCTGAAACGGGTTTTATCAAAGACGCTTACGTCACCGAATACGATAGCCTTGCGAAATCCTTATCTGGCCTTGCCAAGGATTATCCGATTGTGACGATTTGTGCCTGCCCGCAAGACGCGGGGGCTGTCTTTGCAGCCCAAGAACTACAAGATTTGGGCTACCACAATGCGTTTCCCTTGGCTGGTGGTTTCGACACCATGAAAGAACTGGCTCAACGCGACCAGAGCCTAATTCAAAAACAGGTTACGCCAAACATGAGCGAAAGCTTCGCAATAACCTAATAGGTCTCAACACGCTGTCCAACGACCATGTCGTTGACGCGACGCTAAATCTTGTTAGATAAAATTTTAAACGCAGGAAAATTTTACTTCTTGATTTGCCAACGCTCAGCCTTTGTGCGTGCGTCGACCAAATCTCTTTCAAGTTCGGTCAATGTAAATGAGGCGTCTGCGCCGAACAAGGCGTTTAATTTTTTTAGCATCGCAAACTTTTCCGTCACGGCGTTTTCAAGCCAATCTATTCGCTCCAAAGTCATGGGCGTGCAAGTCTGTCCACGCAAATCGTCGTCTACATCAAGCCGATGCGAACGCCAACCTTCGGCGACGTACAAAGAGTCAAGATCGCCCTGCAACGCCGCTTCCCATTGGGTGATAAAGCCCATTACCCATGCCAAGACTTCCGCATGCGCCTCACGCGTGCGCAAATCTTCATACAAGGCTTGGTATGCCTCGACAGCGATAATTTTTTCAAGGCGGTAGGCTTGTAAGGCAGCATCACGCCCTGCCCGCTTTTCCAATTGCAAAAGGTAGGCAAAGAAAAGACGCGTCTCAAAACGCTCTATCGCGTGAAACATTGGGGCTGTACGACCGTTGCTATTAAAGTCTTGCAAGGGGTCAAAGCAATACATGTAACCAAAATCGAATAAACGAATTTTTCCATCGTCGAGGATATTGCCCGAACAAAAATCCCATTCGAAAAAGCCAGCAAGTACCAACTCGCGCATAGCAGAAAAAAGTTGCCGCAGTTTAGGTTCATCCCAAACTTTAACCTCGCTACCTTCTATCCATGGCGACAAAATAATGCCGTGCCGGTACGATGCAAATTGCGTATCAATTACAGACGTGAGTAGTGGCTGAGAATCGGCCGTCGCCTTTTGCTTTAGCCCACTAAGTTCAATGCGCCGCTGAACTTCGTTGAGAAACGAAGTTTGTCCGTCCACATTTTGTACCAAGCACGCAGCGCGCGCCTGCTTCAAGGTCCAGTCGCGACCCGCCGCTCGAATGCGGAAAATCTTGGCCGTCAAACCGCCTTTGAGTTCTTCCACCACGTACGGCTCAGCACCCGTCGTGTTCGCAAGCTGAAACGCAGTTAGGCCTTCAGGTAGCGCGCCAAAACAGAGTTCTTGTCCACTTGCCGCGAACGCTAGTTGCGAAGCATGGCGACACTCTTCGTGATTCATCAAGTTTCCGATATTAGAACGTGCAGTGTATAAAAGCCTAAGCGCAACTAAGCCATTTGCGCGCCGATAGCTTGGCGCACCGGAATATTTTTCGGGTCGAAATCATGCAAGCAGAAAACGTTAATGCCAAAAAAATCAGGGCTAACACGCTTACGATGGAAAGGATAAATACCGCAAACGCCGCAGAAGAAGTGGCGCGCGGTGTGGGTGTGAAATTGGTATTCACGTAAAGTATCAGCGCCTTGCAAGAGTCTAAAATGGCTTTCGTGCACCTTCACCATTAATGCATTTTTGCGCTTGCAAATAGAACAATCGCATTGGGTCAATTCGGGAAAGTCAGACTCAATTTCAAACTGCACAGCGCCACAGTGGCAACTTCCAAGGTAGGTTTTTATTTCGCGCATGATGTTTAAGACCGTTGGAGCCGCCTCAGCTTTGACATAACTGTGTCAAAATGAGGCGGCAGAAAAGTGATTCGTATTTGGATTTCATTTTAAACGAATTCAATGTTTCCCAATTTGTAAATTGCGCGTGTCGACAAGCCAACACTAGCCCGACCCAACGAAAACAACGGAGTAATCATGGCAA
>CAYPNW010000271.1:1718-3144 GCA_964411965.1 uncultured Burkholderiaceae bacterium | reverse complement strand
GGCGCAACGCCCAGCCAGTACAACAATCGCAAGCGCCACATGAGGAAAATAGTGCGCCATACGCCGCGTTGCATCCACCTGCGCCCGGAGGTTTTCACTTTTTGTTTTAGGCAAAGTGGCGGGGTGATCTGTCTGAGACGGCGCGTAATTTCTACATCTTCCATTAAGGCTTGCTGGGGGAAACCGCCGACATTTTGAAACAATGCACGACGCAAGAATAGGGCTTGGTCACCAGTAGCAATTCCTGTAAGGCGTGAGCGCCAATTCATCATCGCCGCGACGACACCGAGCATCCATGCATCGCCAACAATCTCTACATCAAATCGTCCCCATTGCCGATTTGCCGCAGATAATCCGGCAAGAATACGTTCGACGGCGGCGTCTGGCAAACAGGTGTCGGCATGGAGAAATAAGAGCGTATCGCTTTGCGCGTGCTGCGCACCGAAGTTCATTTGGCGCGCACGGCCTTTTTCAGATTGCAGAATTTGATCGACAAGTGGGAGCGCCAACGTCCTCGTTTGATCTTGACTACCACCATCAACCACAATGACTTCGCAGCCTTTTGCGCGTAGCGCCTGCAGTTGCTGTAAAACTTCGACGATCATTGTTGCCTCGTTGAGAACGGGCACAATGATCGTCAGTACATACTTTGACGGCCGCACTGTATCGAAACGATCAATCACGCATTACACACGTTAAGAAGAACACAGTAGGTTCAACTAAACACCCATCAACCGCGCCGCCAATCTTGATAGCGCTTCACCCACACCAACAAACCTTGCGGCGCATGCGCCTTGGCCCATTCGCTTGCCGCATATTTATTGGCTTCCGCCATGGTCGGATAAGTGTGGATGGTGCCGAGGATTTTTTTCAAGCCCAGATTATGTTTCATCGCCAACACATACTCGGCAATCAATTCCCCCGCGTGATCACCCACGATAGTCACACCCAAAATCTTATCGCTACCGGGTGGCGTCAATACTTTTACGAAGCCGTGTGCGACATCATCAGCAATGGCGCGATCCAAATCGTCTAAGCCATAACGGGTCACTTCGACGGCTATGCCTTGCTCTTTTGCCTCAGTCTCTGAAATGCCCACACGTGCCACTTCGGGTTCAGTGAATGTGGTCCAAGGAATCACACGGTAATCGACCTTGAAACGTTTGAACTGCCCAAATAAACCGTTCACAGCCGCATACCAAGCCTGATGTGCGGCGGTATGGGTTAATTGGTAAGGGCCAGCCACATCGCCGCAGGCAAGAATATTCGGGTAATTGGTTTGTAAGTACTCATCGGTGGCAATGGTCTTTTTCGGTGATAAGGCCACGCCTAATTCTTCCAGACCGAAGCCTTCGGTACGCGCTGCGCGCCCTACGGCACACAGCAATACGTCGAACGGGATGGACTTCTCAACGCCGTCTTTCAC
>CAYPNW010000271.1:0-1618 GCA_964411965.1 uncultured Burkholderiaceae bacterium | reverse complement strand
AAGCGTTTCGGCAATTCAGTTAAACCCCAAATCGTGTCAGAGGTTTCAAAACCAACCTCTTGTATTCCCTTAATTGGCGGGACAAAAGGCCGCGCACCCGTGGCGACGACGATAGTGCGCGTGGTCAGCGTTTGCTTACCTTCAGGTGTGGTGATTTCCACGCTCCAAGGCGAGGTGATTTTGGCGTGCCCTTGCAACACTTCGACGCCTAAGCCAGTGAAGCGCTCAACCGAATCATGCGGCTCGATAGTTTTGATGACGCGATGTACCCGCTGCATCACTTTAGCGAAATTCACATCCACCGTTGCGCCGTCCATGCCGAAGGTTTCGGCCATGCTGGCTTGTTTGGCGAACTTCGCAGAGCGAATCAGCGCTTTCGACGGCACACACCCAAAATTCAAACAATCGCCCCCCATCTTGTGGCCTTCGACTAGCGTAACTTTAGCTTTGACCACGGCGGCAATTAAAGACGTCACCAGACCTGCAGAGCCGCCACCAATCACGATCATATTGCGATCGAACTTAGCTGGTTTTTGCCATTTCGCGTAAATACGGCGAGCTTGGAAGGTTTGTACAAGTTTGCGGCCAATCAAAGGAAACACGCCCAAGGCAACAAAGGACAAAATCAGAGGCAACGAAAGAATGCCGCGCAAACTATCGATTTGCGCTAATTGTGTGCCGGCATTCACATACACGATCGTCCCTGCCAACATCCCTAATTGGCTGACCCACATGTAAGTCGTCATGCGAATCGCTGTCAGACCCATCAAAAGATTCACAACAAAAAATGGGACTGCAGGCACGATGCGCAACATGAAAAGATAAAACGAACCCTCTTTCGCAATACCAGCATCAATCGACCCTAAGCGCGCACCAAACTTGCTTTTAACCCAATCGCGCAACAAGAAGCGCGAAGACAAGAACGCCAATGTTGCGCCCAAGGTTGAGGCGAATGACACTAACAAGGTACCCACCACCAAACCAAAAAGCGCACCGCCTGCCAAGGTCACGACCGCCGCGCCTGGCAACGATAATGCGCACATCGCGACATAAATCGCAAAATAAATTGCCAAAGTACTGACAGGATGTTCTGCGTAATACGCCGCAAAAGATTGCTGGCTGCTCTTCAAATAGGCCAGACTAAAAAAATGTCCTAGATCAAAATAAAAGAATAAGGCAATCGCTGCCGCGATAACGGCAAATATGACTAGCTTTCCACCCTTCATGCTGCTTCTCCCTGTTTGGATTCCAACGCACCACCGCAACTACTTCCCTGACCTGCTGTACAACCATAACAATGATCGGCAATCGCAATCGGTTTACCTTCGATATCTTTGCCCAATAGATCACGTAAATGGGGACGTGCCACGCCATCGGTTGGTAGCGGCATCGCCATGGCTAACATTTGATTGAAGTCACAGTCGTACAGATAGCCTTGATAATCAACGCTGACCGTGCTGCGGCACATGAGGTTTTCCATGTTGCCGACATTGAAGTTGTCTTTTAAAAGCTTCATGTAATCGGCAAATGTGCCTTTGGAAATCAAAGTGCTACCAAAACGTTGGATAGGCATATTGGTGACCGTGAAGAGCTGAGAGAACTGAATACCAAAATGCTT
>CAYPNW010000270.1:0-3151 GCA_964411965.1 uncultured Burkholderiaceae bacterium | reverse complement strand
CTTATTCGTATAAGCGCACTATCGATGTCAGGTTTTGTTCTCCTAAACCGGCTTCAATCGCTTTTTGCATGATAGAACGTACCTCGTCAGCCATCGGTACCGTTTGCCCGACGCTCGTGGCAGCATCATTCACATAGCCAAAATCTTTTTCCACCAACTCAACAGGAAACATGGCAGGGAAATTTCCGCTCAACATGGAGGCGGCTGCGCCTTTTGCTGCCATGCTCATCACCGGCGTCGCGCTCATGATCTCCACAGCACGGGGCAAATCCATCTTTTGTGCTTTGAGCACCCCCAGAATTTCTGCCATGGCAGCAACTTGGATGCCGAACAGCGCATTGACAGCTAACTTTAACTTTGCGCCCGCGCCAACTTCTCCCGCATGATGCACGGCAGATCCCATTGCTTTCAAAATGGGCTCGGCGAGTTTATATTCGACGTCGGTACCGCCGACAAAGAAAATTAACTGAGCGGCGTCTGCTTGTGGGCGCGATCCTGCTAACGGGGCGTCCACAAACGCAATTTGCTGTTCGTGTGCGTTCTCGGCTAATTGCTTGATCCAACTTGGCGTTAAAGTTGAACATTCAATTGCCAATGATCCGGGCTTCATCGAGTGCAATGCACCAGAGTCTGGATGCAGCCAAACCTGCTGAGACGCTTCATCATCGCGTACCATCGAAATGACGATGTGTTTATCGGCTGCGGCGGCACGTGGGCTAGGTGCGAATGTGGCACCTTGTTTAACCAGTGCTTCTGCCTTTGCGGGGTCGCGGTTCCACACCGTTACCGTATGCCCAGCACGAAGTAAATTGACTGCCATGCGAGAACCCATGGCTCCCAGTCCTAGAAATACAATTGAAGACATCATTTTTCCTTAAATTTTAACGGCGATTTTGCTGCGCCAAGCTTTCTTCCCAATTTGGAATCTATTCCGTAAGGTGATCAAAAAAAAATTCATCAGGCTAGGATTTGTTTGATCGCTGCGTTTGCCTTCTCGATGTTTTGCACCACCGTGTTTGTATCGGCGGTAGTTGCTTCGGCCGAGATAAACTTGACGTCCGTCATACCTAAAAAGCCGAACAAGAATGTCAAGTAGGGTTTCACAAAATCTGCACCAGCAAATGGCCCATCGTTCAAATAACCTGGGGCACCATACGCGACATTGACGTACACCGTTTTCCCAGTAAGTAAGCCTTGGAAGTTGCTTCCATCGTAGGAGAAGGTTTTTCCTATCCTTACCAACTGATCGATCCACGCTTTCAACGACGAGGGAACCGAGAAGTTGTACATCGGCGTTGTGATAATCAAAATATCTGCGGCCACCACTTCGGCAATGACCATATCAGACAATTTTGTAGCTACCTGCAATGCCGGCGTCATTTGCTCAGCGGGTGTGTAAAAACCTTGTATGGTGATGTTTTGAATATGCTCAATCGGCGCGTCTGCCAATACTCTGTGTTGCAAGCTCGCATGGGGGGTTTTTGCGAGCAATTGTGCTTGCACTGCATCGCCAAGCTTACGTGAAACGGAATCTGTTGCGCGTGTGCTTGCGTCTATGCGTAGGATTTTTGTCATGGTCAACTCCATCAGTATGATTTAGAAAAAGATTTGCTTGCGATGCTTTATGCCGCCTGGCGACGACTCGGTGCTACCCAACCAAAACTTGGATCAGCCATAAATGCTTCCGCCGGCGTATGCGCAATATGGTTGACGTAGTTGGAGATCACTTTCGTTGCGACGATCAAGACTACTTCTAGCACCTGTGCTTTGCTGTATCCGGCTGCAATAAACGCATCGACATCACCATCGGCGACGCGCCCTCTTGTCCGCACTAAGGCGTTGACAAAACTACTCAATGCTTGCCAGCGCGGCTCTGCGATCACTTCTTGCTCACGTAGGGCGTAGATGGTTGTTTCCGGCATGCCTACACTGCGCGCCAAATAGGTGTGGCCTGCGGTGCAGTACTCGCACTCATTTGCAACGTTGACGGCGAGGTAGGCAATTTGTTGTTCGATAGGTGTAAAGCTTGTTTGCGGCACCAGGGCGAACAGGCTTTGGTAAGCTTTCAGGGTGGGCGCGCTTTCGCCTAAAATGGCATGCAAAGTCGGAAGAAAACCCCACTCTTTGGTGAAGGCTTCTAGCAAAGGCTTAGACGCATCAGGTGCGCTATCAACGGTATGCAAAGTAAAATTGCTTGGCATTTTCTTTCCTTTCTGTTTGTATGTTGTTGAGCGCTTGGTCAACACCTGTGCAAGAACCAGCGCATGAGGGAGGATGTTAATTACGCCTGATTATCTGAAACAGGGGCAAACACTCACGGCATCAATGCAGAAAGTGCATGAATGGACACGGAACTTTTACGAATTTTTATCGAAGTGGCAACCAGTGGAAGCTTCGCCGCTGCGGCGCGCACGAGAAACCTTGACCCCTCTTCCGTCTCGCGTTTAATCGGCGGCTTGGAGAAGGAGTTGGGCGCGCGGCTGTTTCAGCGCAGTACGCGCAAATTGACATTGACTGAGGCGGGCGAGGTATATTTTTCCAAACTTACGCCCGTGCTTGATGAGCTTGCACAGGCCAATGAAGCGGCACAAACCATCGCTGCTGCACCGCGCGGCGCGCTTCGCATGACGCTTTCGGTAAGCTTTGGGCAAATGTGTATCTTGCCGCACATTCCTGAGTTTCATCGACGCTATCCAAATGTGCAGTTAGAGCTTCTGTTTAACGACGACAATGTGGACTTAGTCGCGCATCGCATTGATTTGGCGGTGAGGCTTGCGCCGACTATTGGGGGCGACCTGATCGTCACAAAATTGATTGACACGCATTACCGCGTGCTTGCAAGCCCGGCGTACTTGCAACAACATCCGAGCTTGATCCACCCAACTGACCTAAGCGCTCATCAGTGCTTATTGTTCCCCTACAAAGGCTTTCGTTCGTGTTGGCATTTTAGGGACGCGTCGGGCACGGTGAGCGACGTGAACATCCACGGCGCGGTGACTTTATCAACCGCAATGGCCTTACGTGTTGCGACACTAGCAGGAATGGGACCCTGCCTCTTACCAGATTGGTTGGTTCACGAAGATATTAACGCTGGGCGTTTGATCGACCTCTTCCCCAACTTTAGTTGCACGGCGACTAGTTTCGATACGGC
>CAYPNW010000269.1:0-3201 GCA_964411965.1 uncultured Burkholderiaceae bacterium | reverse complement strand
AATCGTTTTTCTCGTGGTAACGCGCGTGATTTATTGAGCTTTGCGTCGTTCAACAACTGATTTTCTTTCAACCAAACGCCGAGTTTTTCGTCGGTTTTTCGCTTTTCAAATAAGCGACGCGCATCGGATGAGCCTTCCAAACGCTACTCCTGCTGCGCTTTTGTGATGCCGCACTCTACTAATTGACTATGACAGATATTTCGCCCGCACTTCCCACTCAAGAACCATTGCGTTTTGATTCATTCGGCTTAGCGCCAGAAATTTTGCGTGCATTGAATGATCAAGGTTACGTGCATCCAACACCGATTCAGGAGCAAGCGATTCCAGTGGTGTTGCAAGGGCGTGATGTGATGGGGGCGGCGCAAACGGGCACTGGTAAAACCGCGGGCTTTTCTTTGCCGATTATTCAGCTTTTGTTAGCGCACGCAAATACGAGCGCCTCACCAGCACGCCATCCAGTGCGTGCTTTAATTTTGACGCCAACACGCGAATTGGCCGATCAAGTGGCGGAAAACGTCAAGGCATACTCGAGGCACACGCCTTTGCGTGCGACTGTGGTTTTTGGTGGCATGGACATGGCACCCCAAGTGGCAGCCTTGCGTTCTGGAGTAGAGATTGTGATTGCAACGCCAGGTCGCCTTTTAGATCACGTCGCGCAAAAAACCATTAGTTTGGCGCAGACGCAAATTCTGGTAATGGATGAGGCTGATCGCATGCTCGACATGGGGTTCTTGCCCGATCTTCAACGCATTATTAATTTGCTGCCCAAGCAGCGGCAAAATCTGATGTTCTCGGCGACATTTTCGCCAGAAATCAAGAAACTTGCGGCGAGTTTCTTAACTAACCCTGTAACGATAGAAGTGGCGCGCAGCAATGCAACAGCGGATAACGTCACACAAATCTTGTACAAAGTTGTCGAAGAAGAGAAACGCGATGCCGTTTCGTTCATTATTCGTGAGCGTGGGCTAAAGCAAGTGATTGTTTTCTCGAATACAAAAATTGGCGCGTCGCGCCTCGCGGTGCATTTAGTGAAGCAGGGCGTGAAGGCGTCAGCGATTCATGGCGATAAATCGCAAGCCGAGCGCATGGCCGCATTAGAGTCATTTAAGCGTGGTGAAGTGGAAGTCTTAGTCGCCACCGACGTTGCAGCGCGCGGCCTAGATATTTCTGAAATGCCTTGTGTGATTAACTTCGATTTGCCCTACAACGCTGAAGATTATGTGCATAGGATTGGCCGCACTGGGCGTGCAGGTGCGAAGGGTGACGCGATTTCTTTGCATACCGATAAAGATGAACGTTTGTTGGTCGATATTGAAAAACTGATTAAGCAAAAAATTGTCCGCTTACAGTTAGCAGGATTTGTTGCCGTTACACCGAGTCACAGCGAACGTCGTCCAAGGCAGTTCGATACAGAGAAGGCTAGCAGTCGCGAAACGAGAAGCGCGGGCAGCGCAGCGGAAAAATTTGAACGTCCAGCGCGGAGCTACCAACCACCGCGCGAAAAGATTGATCCTTGGTTCAGTAAGCCTTATGAACCGAGTCCTTCAAACAATGCGAACAACGCGGGCACATCACGCGCCACAGGCTCAACAAGCAACACCGCACAGTCCACTGGCGCAACAAATACGGGATTGACTGGTAAGCCGCAAAAACGTGCAGCGCTACTGGGTGGTATCGCTAAGTCATAATTTCTAGTTTTACGTGACCATCGCGCTAAAAAAATTGGTCAAATTTTTTGCAGCTCCTGGTCATTAATTAGACTACTTTTTTCTATATTTTTTGTCGATGGCAGCGACCGTACCGTCACTTTCCATTTCGCGCAGTATGCGGTTGAAATGATCAATGCGCTCCTTGGACATCTGCAAATTGCACGCCAAGTACATCTTGGCTTGGTAGAAATGAAAAAGGGGGACGATTTGTTTTTCCAGCCCTTGATTACGCAAAATTTCCATCCCGTGGGTCTCGCCCGCCGCCCAGAAATCAAAACGTCCAGCTAATAACTTGCGCGGATTATCGGTGTCGTAATTGGCCACTTCCGTTTTGAATTGTTTTAGACTCAGCACTTCGCTCGCCATGGCTTTTCGATACACGCCAATGACATAGGGACGTAAGTCTTCTAAGTCTTTTGGCTTTCGCGTATCATCCGCGCGCGCAAAAATCACCCACTTATTATTTTTGACGATGGGGCCTACCCACTGAAACTTGTCACGTCGGCTTGGCGTGTAAGCGGTTGAAAACAAACAAGTGTCGGGGTCGTTTTCGCTCATATTGTATGCACGGCTCCATGGAAAAGCCGCTAGGTGGTAGCTTTCGCCAGCACGACGCATTATTTCAATCACCTTTTCTGTTGAGCTACCGCTGATCTCACCGGTTGCAGCGTGGACGGTGTTGAACGGTGGATAATTTTCGGTAACGAGCTGAATCTCGCCGGCTTGCGCGGTAGACCACAGGCTGATTATGCTTAGAGAGATAGCGGCGCTAGATATCGAACTTGCAATCGCTGTTGCAAGTTCGCGCCCCCATTTTCGGACCGTATCGCTCATTGTCGCCCGCATGTCTTGTCGTGAGATGTTTTCCAAGCGGTCGGACTGCATGGTAGTCAAACCTAGATGGATGGAATTTTTCATTCTAGAACGAAATTCAACGCTCGGTTGATTTCAAGGATGAATCGCGACGCATGTGTTGTTATCGTGGGTTTTTGTAGGTGATTAATGCATGCGCAATAAGTGCCGCCGCAACACTTGCCAGTAAATGTTTCAATGTATGGCCCGTAATGAATCCGCTCCATGCATAGATTGTGTGGTCTTGCATTTCGGCCATCTTGGCGAAGACATAAGTAAGTAAGGCGATAGCAAACAGCCATCTCGTGCGTTTTGGTGTTGGGTAGATGCTGTGCCAGATTGGTACCAAAACCAAAGGAGAGATTTGAAACAAAAGATACCAGCGTAAATCACCTTCGCCGTCTTGATCCGTGAACCACCACCACAAAACAGAAGCAACACCACCGGCTAAAAACAAAATGAGCGGGAAAAAAGAATGACTTTCCCGCGAGCCTTGCGCGCTATCTGCATGTGCTGCACCAAGCAGACCCGCGCAGGTAAGCACGATGGGCAGTCGGTCCCAGAACAATCGCATGTTATCTGGCGCCCAGTGGTAATAACCAGAACCTAACGAGGTCGCGAATAAACCAAAAATGAACAA
>CAYPNW010000268.1:0-3205 GCA_964411965.1 uncultured Burkholderiaceae bacterium | reverse complement strand
CGCAGATCCCAAGGGTTTTTTACTGGGCCAAAGAATGAATTTTCATTGCTTGAGCCCATGGCAAATTCATCGCAATTTAACTTACCCAAGGTGACCATGCCCGCTCGATTGAAGTGCTCAACCACGGTGGCGTCAAACGGGCTGCGGTAGTTCGCGAGCATCTTTGATCCCGCGGTGGAACGAAAACATTTGGTCGCAAAAATATCCTTATGCGCGATTGGAATGCCGGTGAGAACACCAGCTTCGCCTGCAGCAATGCGTTGATCCGCTTGCGCGGCTTGTTGCAAGGTAAATGTTGGGTCTGTGCTGATAAATGCGTTGAGGTTGCTCGCCTGTATGCGATTCAAAAAATGCTGCGCCAGCTCGGTCGCAGAGATTTGTTTGCTTTGTAAGAGCGTAGAAAGTTGTTGTAGCGAGTGCGTATGCATAAATGTGCTCTGGTTTTTTATTCGATGACTTTAGGGACAAGGTAAAGGCCGTCTTGCGTCGCAGGTGCCACTTGTTGGTAGTCGTCCCTGTGGTTGCTTTCAGTGACTTTGTCCTCACGCAAACGCAAGGCAAGTTCAGGCATCAAGGCCGCGATCGGGTGGCTAAGGGGCGCAATGCCAGTCGTATCGACCGCCTTTAATTGCTCTACTAGATCAAAAATACCGTTGAGTTTGTGTAAAGTGCTGACGGTTTCATCGTCAGAGAGTTCGAGTCGTGCCAAATTCGCAATGCGACGTACATCTGAAAGTTCGAGTGACATAATTTGAGTTGGTGACGGTGTGTAAAAAAACAATGCTAGGACTTACGTAAAACAGACGTTGGCGTTGTTGCTTCGCCTTGCCGTACCAATTGTACTGTGAGCGGCTTCGCGCCTAGCCAACGCAATTTTGCGTACGTCCTAATGGGAAAACGAAATTTGGAAGAGGGCTTTTTGGGTTTTTAATCCAGCGCTAAGCAAGCTTGATAACTTATTCTAATTCGCTTCGAATTCCCACCTAATTTCGCTCTTATTCCCTCTAACAAGCAAGATTATAAGGTAGAATGGCGGGTTATTGCCTTGTCCGATAAATTCCGTTTCACCTGAGTTTTTGCGCGCTTTAGCGCTCAGTTCATCTGGAAAAAGTGGAGCTATCGAGTAGCTAAGGCTGGCAGGTAAGCAAAATTTGCAAGGAATGCGCTGAAAACGACGAATTCCCTATTTTGCGCACTATTTCAACATTGCAGGTCAGAATACACAGGATTTTTACATGTTTGGTTCACTTCGTAGTTACTTCTCAAACGATCTGGCGATCGATCTCGGTACGGCAAACACTCTCATCTACGTTCGTAACCAAGGCATAGTTTTGGACGAGCCTTCTGTGGTCGCAATTCGTCAAGAAGGCGGCCCAAATGGCAAAAAAACCATACAAGCCGTGGGCAAAGAGGCCAAACAAATGCTGGGCAAAGTGCCAGGCAATATCGAAGCGATTCGTCCTATGAAAGACGGCGTGATTGCCGATTTCACCGTCACCGAGCAAATGCTTAAGCAATTTATCCGCATGGTGCACGACACAAAATTCTTTAAGCCGTCGCCGCGCATTATTATTTGCGTCCCGTGCGGCTCCACGCAAGTCGAGCGGCGTGCGATTCGTGAATCTGCTCTAGGTGCTGGCGCGTCACAAGTGTATTTGATTGAAGAGCCTATGGCTGCGGCAATTGGCGCGGGTTTGCCCGTCTCCGAAGCAACGGGTTCGATGGTGGTGGATATTGGCGGCGGTACAACGGAAGTGGGCATCATTTCCCTTGGCGGCATGGTCTACAAAGGCTCTGTGCGGGTGGGTGGCGACAAATTTGACGAAGCCATCGTCAACTATATCCGTCGTAACTACGGCATGTTAATTGGCGAGCAAACGGCAGAAGCCATCAAGAAAAAAATCGGCTCGGCTTTCCCCGGTTCTGAGGTGCGCGAAATGGAAGTCAAAGGTCGTAATCTGTCAGAAGGTATCCCTCGTTCCTTCACGATTTCCAGCAATGAAATTTTGGAAGCCTTAACCGATCCATTGAACAACATCGTCTCTGCGGTGAAAAATGCCTTGGAACAAACACCGCCTGAACTCGGTGCAGACATTGCGGAAAAAGGCATGATGTTGACGGGTGGCGGTGCTCTGCTGCGCGACTTAGATCGTTTGCTGATGGAAGAAACGGGCTTACCAGTCATCGTTGCTGAAGACCCATTGACGTGCGTGGTACGCGGTTCGGGTATGGCTTTGGAACGTATGGATAAATTGGGTTCCATTTTCTCGTACGAGTAAGGCTAAAACTACAGTTTCAATAGGCAGTGCGCGCATCGCATTCGTAAGAGCGTGCGCTCAGTGCCTGTTTGCTGTGTAGCGATTTAGCGGGACCGAATTTCTCGCGTATTAGGTATTTTGGAAATTCGCTTCGGTTTCCCCCGTAAGTTTGAGAATTTCATCACTTGCATTTGCTGATATTTATTTTCTACAACGATGCAATACAACCCACCGCCACTTTTTAAACAAGGTGCCTCTGCCCGCGCCAAAGTGGTTTTTTTTTCTGTCCTCGCTATTTTTCTTTTGGTGGTGGACTCCAGAATGAAATCCTTGGAGGTAGTGCGTCAGGCACTTGGCACGGTGCTCTACCCAGTGCAAATGCTAGCTGTGGTGCCGCGCGATGCTGCCTTGGGCGTGTTCAATTACTTTGCCTCCACGGTCAAACTCGAAAAAGAAAATGCCACCTTAAAGCGGCAACAAATTCAAAGCGCGGATGTGCTGCAACAAGCCGCGCAAATTACAGCTGAGAATGCCCATCTACGTAAGCTGCTCGATGCACGCGAGCACGTAGCAACGAAATCCGTCCTAAGCGAAATTATTTACGATGCGCGTGACCCGTTTACTCGCAAAGTGATTGTCGATAAAGGCCTGAAACACGGCGTCGCCCTGAGCCAACCTGTGATCGATGACCAAGGTGTTGTGGGCCAAGTCACGCGCGTATTCCCTTTAACTGCCGAGGTCACCTTATTGACGGATAAGAACCAAGCGATTCCCGTTCAGGTTGTACGAAATGGCTTGCGTAGTGTGGTTTATGGACGTGGGCAATCGAGTTTTTTAGATATGCGCATCACCACCAACGCAGACGTGAAAGCTGGCGACGTGTTGGTTACCTCAGGCATTGATGGTGTGTACCCAGCAGGTTTGCAGGTGGCAAAGGTCACGCAGGT
>CAYPNW010000267.1:0-3223 GCA_964411965.1 uncultured Burkholderiaceae bacterium | reverse complement strand
CCGACTATTTTGTCACGGGCACCGATACAGAAATCGGTAAGACGCTCGTGAGTGCGGCGTTGTTGTTTGCCCTGCGTGAAAGCGGCAAGAGTGCAGTGGGAATGAAACCAGTTGCCGCCGGTGCGCATTTTGAAAACGGCGCTTGGCATAACGAAGATGTCGATATGTTACTTGCTGCTTCTAGTCCATTCCAAATCGACGCGTCCACGCAAAAAGCAGATTTGGTGTCGCCCTATCTCATGCAAATGCCCGCAGCGCCCCATATTGTTGCGCAACAAGAAAATAGGTCGATTTCCATCCCCCATATACAATCATGTTTTCAGCAGCTACAAGCACGCGCAGATGCAGTGATTGTGGAGGGTGTTGGGGGTTTTTTCGTGCCTTTGAGTGAACACACCAGCACGGTTGATCTGGCGCAGCAATTAGCCTTACCCGTTGTTTTGGTGGTGGGTATGCGCCTAGGCTGTATCAATCATGCGCTGTTGACGGCGCAAGCGATACGCGCGGCGGGTTTGCAGTTGCTTGCTTGGGTCGCAAACACGGTCGATGCGGACATGTTGTTTATGAACGAAAACCGCAATGCGATTGCACAACGCATAGGCGCACCTTTAATCGGCGTGTTGCCCCGCTTTACAAAAGCGACCCCCGAAGAGGCCGCCCACTACCTTGATTTAAGTTTATTGAAGTGAAGGAAAAACCATGCAACATAGTAGTCAAATTGAGCAAACCGAGCAAACTAATCCCCACGTGCACGAGATACGCGAAGCGTACAATCTGCAATTTCAGCCTCCAGTAAAGACAATCCGCGCTGAAACATGGCCGGTGGACGAGGTATTAGCTTTGTTCGATTTGCCGTTCAATGATTTGATGTTTCGCGCGCAGCAAACGCATCGCGACTATTTTCCCGACGCTGACGTTGAACTTGCCACCTTGCTCTCAATAAAAACGGGCGGCTGCGAAGAGGATTGCGGTTATTGCCCCCAAGCTGCGCGTTACGACACAGGTGTTGAAGCCAAGAAAATTCTCGAATTGACCGAAGTACTAGATGCCGCGCAAGCCGCTAAGGATAATGGCGCCACGCGTTTCTGTATGGGCGCTGCTTGGCGTTCACCGAAAGATCGTGACATGGAAAAAGTGGAAACCATGGTGCGAGCGGTAAAGGCCATGGGTTTAGAAACCTGCGCCACCTTGGGCATGCTCAAAGAGGAGCAAGCGCAACGCCTAAAAGACGCAGGTTTAGATTTTTATAATCACAATTTGGATACAGCACCTGAGTTCTATAGCAATGTGATTTCCACGCGTGACTACCAAGATCGCTTAGATACCTTGGGTCATGTTCGCTCGGCAGGATTAAAAGTCTGTTGCGGTGGCATCGTCGGCATGGGTGAATCGCGCCGCCAACGCGCAGGGCTCATCGCGCAACTCGCGAATTTAAATCCCTATCCAGAATCGGTGCCGGTTAACCATTTGGTGCAAGTGGAAGGCACGCCCTTACACGGCTTAGATCCGCTCGATCCTTTGGAGTTTGTTCGTACGATTGCCGTTGCCCGTATCACCATGCCAATGGCGCGTGTGCGCTTATCTGCTGGACGTTCGCAAATGGGCGAGGCAGTACAAGCGATGTGCTTTATGGCCGGCGCAAATTCGATTTTTTATGGCGACAAGTTACTCACGACGGGTAATCCTGAAGCCGATGACGACCGCGCATTGCTGAGTAAATTAGGGTTAAAAACGCGGGGTACTTTTGCGGCAAAAACCTGCGCCTAAGTTTTTTTGCCGCTAGCGCCGCTGATCAGGCTTGATAGTTGGAATGGCGAAAAATAATTAAAAAACGGTGAATGGGGACAATCATGTTTACAAAAATTCTAATCGCTAATCGGGGTGAAATCGCTTGTCGCGTCGCCGCAACTGCACGCCGCATGGGTATCAAAACCGTTGCCGTGTACTCAGAGGCGGACGCTAACGCGAAACATGTTAGTGCCTGTGATGAGGCGATTTTTATTGGCCCGTCGCCAGCTAAAGAAAGCTATCTGCGCGGTGAAAAAATTATCGAAGTGGCGTTAGCCACGGGTGCGCAGGCCATTCACCCTGGTTACGGCTTCCTATCTGAGAACAGTGATTTTGCCGATGCGTGTGCAAAGGCTGGGCTGGTTTTTATTGGACCACCGGCCTCAGCGATTCGCGCTATGGGCAGTAAGTCTGCCGCCAAATCGTTGATGGAAAAGGCTGGTGTACCTTTGGTGCCCGGCTACCATGGTGACAATCAAGATGCCGATTTACTGCAAAGCGAAGCGGATCGCATTGGTTACCCCGTGTTGTTAAAGGCGAGCGCAGGCGGTGGTGGTAAAGGCATGCGCATCGTCGAAAATTCAGCCGATTTTAAAGCAGCATTGGCGTCCTGCAAGCGCGAAGCGATTAGTTCCTTTGGCGACGACAAAGTGCTGGCAGAAAAATACCTGCAAAGGCCAAGACATATCGAAATCCAAGTGTTTGCAGATAGCCATGGCGATTGCGTGTATTTGTTTGAGCGTGATTGCTCGGTACAACGGCGTCACCAAAAAGTTTTGGAAGAGGCGCCCGCACCGGGCATGACGGCAGAGCGGCGCGCTGCAATGGGAGAAGCCGCCGTAGCTGCCGCGAAAGCCGTTGGTTATGTGGGCGCGGGCACGGTTGAATTTATTGCCAACCAAGACGGTAGTTTTTATTTCATGGAAATGAATACACGTCTGCAAGTGGAACATCCGGTTACAGAAATGATTACCGGCACAGATTTGGTGGAGTGGCAATTACGTGTTGCGTTTGGCGAGCACTTACCGCTGCAACAAAGTGCACTGCAGATTAACGGACATGCGATTGAAGCACGGGTTTATGCAGAAAATCCGGAGAAAGGATTTCTTCCTTCAATTGGGACTTTACGCCACGCACAAACACCCAGCGCCGTGAGTTTTGTATTGGGCGGAACAGTCAACCAGCCAGCAGCGGTACGGATTGACAGCGGCGTGCGGGAGGGCGATACGATTTCGCCATTTTATGATCCTATGATCGCCAAGCTGATCGTTTGGGGTCAGGATAGGCGTGAGGCCTTAGCGCGTATGGCTGTTGCGCTAGCTGAGTATCAGGTAGTGGGTTTGTCGTCGAACATCGCTTTTCTTTCACGCCTGATTCAAAGTCAAGCGTTTTCCAATGCCGACTTGGATACGGGCTTAATTGAGCGCAACCATGC
>CAYPNW010000266.1:0-3250 GCA_964411965.1 uncultured Burkholderiaceae bacterium | reverse complement strand
AGCATTAAAAAATAACTCGATGCTTCAGGGTCGAGCACCAAGCCCGTGGCTTCAGACGCGAGGCCGATAAAGCGCAGGCTTTGCTCAATCGCCTTAGTTTGCCTTCTTTCTGCGCTAATACCATTGGTGCTGTTCGGACTATTGGAGGTTTTTGCCTGTGCAATGTCGTCTAGCGCTTCGCGCAGTGTTTCCCAGGGTTTGTTTAAAACTGGGTAAGTATTTTTGGCCAACTCTGTGTCAATTAAGACGATGTTTTTCTTGAGTTGGCTTCGCAGTGTCGCCGCTGCGGGCTCTGTTTTTGCGTCTTTCTGATCGCGAATTTTTTGTGTGTCTGTAATTGCCGCCAATATCAGTCGAGAAATTCTGACACCATCTGCTTCCCTAGCCGCTGTGACGTGTTCATTCCGATAGGCGCTGAGTAAATTCAGGCACAAAAAAATCAGTGGTAATGCAACGCTTGCGGCTAGCAAAAAAAGCTTATTTCGAAAGCCTAAAGATTCCATCAACCGCGTGCACGGTTGCATGATCTTGTTTAGTATTTCTGCAAATATAGCCATGCACCCCTCTTTGATCAAAAAATTGAATAAAAACGTCAGTATCGTCTTTAATGCGCTTGAGGCAGTAAAACTGTCATGCTAAGTCGTTAATATTATCAATGAGCAAGCTGTTTTGGCAGCCTTATTTTACTTATTTTTCCCAATGTTGTCCTTGTGCAAGGTCTTCGATCGCTGCCAGTACACTTTCATAAAGTGTCTGCCTTACTGTACTGGCCTTTATTTGTGCTCGTGGATATGGTTCTGCACACTAACAATCTTTACTGTAGCAGGCTGACAGAATTGTATGGACTAACTCAAAAGGTCGTCCATAATAGTTTTGCATACATAGGACTTATGCAAAATTGCCCCAGTGAAGTTGTGACCCTAGTCGAACAGAAGGTCTGCCTTCGGTAGCGCGCCTCGCTGGAACAAATTTATGTAAGCCTTAATGCGGCAAACGCTTGCCATCATAAAAACGTACGGAGACCCCGAATGAATGCACCCATCAAAGCCGAACAGCAGGCGCTGGTCGATCAATCTATTTCCCTCGACGATAAATACACCCTAGAACGTGGCCATGCGTTTATGACAGGCACGCAAGCATTGATACGCCTGATGATGTTACAGCGGCAGGCTGATGAGAAAGCGGGCTTGAATACCGCTGGTTACATCAGCGGCTACCGTGGTTCACCACTGGGTAACGTCGATTTGACAGCGGCGAAGGCGAAAAAGCACTTGAGTAAGTATCACGTGAAGTTTCATCCTGGGGTGAATGAAGATCTGGCGGCGACGACCGTGTGGGGCACGCAACAGGTGAACATGTTCCCAGGTGCAAAATATGACGGCGTGTTCGCCATGTGGTACGGCAAAGGCCCGGGCGTGGATCGATGCGGCGACGTGTTTAAGCATGCCAACTTGGCCGGCACTTCCAAATTTGGTGGAGTGCTGGTGGTGGCAGGCGATGATCATGCGGCGAAATCGTCAACGGCGGCGCACCAAAGTGAGCACATCCTCAAAGCGTGTGGGATTCCCGTTTTGTATCCCTCTTCTGTGCAGGAATATTTGGATTACGGCTTGCACGGCATCGCGCTGTCCCGTTACACGGGCTTGTGGGTGTCGATGAAGTGCGTGACCGATATTGTTGAGTCCGGTGCTGTGGTGGAGATTAACCCTGATCGCGTGCAACCCATCATTCCTACTGACTTTGATTTGCCAGCAGATGGCGTAAATATTCGTACGCCCGACCCAGTTTTGGCACAAGAAACCCGCATGAATAACTACAAGTGGTATGCGGCCTTAGCCTATGTGCGGGCAAACAAATTGAACAAAATTATTTGGGATAGCCCGAATGCCAAGATCGGCATTATTACCGCAGGTAAGTCGTATTTAGATACGCGTCAGGCCTTAGCGGACTTGGGTATTGACGAACAGGTGGCAAAAGATATTGGCATTCGCTTGTATAAAATTGGCTTGACTTGGCCGCTAGAGTCGCAAGGCGTGCGTGAATTTGCCACCGGCTTAGAAGAAATTTTGGTGGTCGAAGAGAAGCGCCAAATTCTTGAATATGCGTTAAAAGAAGAGTTGTACAACTGGGAAGACAAAGTGCGTCCTCGCGTAGTCGGTAAGTTTGATGACAGCGGCGAATGGAGCAATTTGCACGGCTCAGGCCATGGCGAGTGGTTGTTACCCGCGACTTACGAACTTAGCCCAGCGCAAATCGCGCATGCGATTGCCTCGCGCATCAGCCGTTATTTTGCTGGTCATCCGGTGGAGCAACGCGTCAAAGAACGTGTCGCTTACTTGGAAGCCAAGGAAGCGGCACTCAATGTGATAGGCAAGCCAGACGCGAATAAAGATCGTGTGCCGCATTTTTGTTCCGGCTGTCCGCATAACACGTCCACCAAAGTTCCCCAAGGTAGTCGCGCCTTGGCGGGCATCGGCTGCCACTATATGGTGACGTGGATGGACAGAGAAACCTCCACCTTCACCCACATGGGCGCCGAGGGTGTGACTTGGGTCGGACAAGCGCCCTTCACCACGGAAAACCACGTTTTTTGTAACTTAGGTGACGGTACTTATTATCACTCGGGCTTATTGGCGATTCGTGCAGCGATTGCTGGTGACGTGAATATCACCTACAAGATTTTGTTTAACGACGCCGTTGCGATGACGGGTGGTCAAGAGTTTGACGGTCCACTTGATCCCGGCATGATTTCACGTCAAATTGCCGCAGAAGGTGTGGCACCGATAATTGTCGTGACGGATGAGCCAGAGAAATACCCCGCAGGCTACCCATGGGCGGCGGGTGTCACTGTGCGCCATCGTAGCGAGCTTGATGCGGTACAACGTGAATTGCGCGAAGTTAAAGGCGTATCGGCGATGATCTACGATCAAACCTGCGCCTCAGAAAAGCGCCGCCGCCGGAAAAAAATCGATAAGAACGGCAAGCCGGGGTTCCCCGATCCCGCTAAACGCGCCGTCATCAACGAAGCGGTGTGTGAAGGCTGTGGCGATTGCAGCGTGCAATCCAATTGTTTGTCCGTCGAACCGTTGGAAACCGAATTTGGTCGCAAGCGGCAAATCAACCAATCGTCGTGCAACAAAGACTTTTCGTGCGTCAATGGTTTCTGCCCAAGCTTTGTCACGGTGGAAGGGGGCAAATTGAAGAAGCCACCCAAAACCAAGATCGAGGCGGGGAATGCACTTGATGTGCG
>CAYPNW010000265.1:0-3251 GCA_964411965.1 uncultured Burkholderiaceae bacterium | reverse complement strand
GGCGGATGCGAAGGCGACACCAGATGAAGCGATTGCAATGGTAAAAGCAGTGGTTGCTTCCCTAAAAGCGAACGGCAAAGAAAAGACCTTTGCCGAAATTGCCGACACCAGCAATAAAAAATTCCATGATCGTGAGTTGTATGTCGTGGTGTTTGATTTAAAGGGATTTAACGTCGCGCACGGCAATAATCCAAAAATTGTTGGTAAAGATCTCATCAATATGAAGGACGCGGACGACACCTTTATCACCAAAAATTTCATCAAAATAGCCACCAGCCCGCAAGGAAATGGCTGGTTTGACTATAAATGGAAGAACCCAGTGTCGGGCGAAGTAGAGAAAAAATCGACTTATATCCAAAAAGCGGATGGCGACATTTTGGTCGGTGTCGGGATTTACAAGTAAGAGCTACTTTTCACGATGCGCCATGCGCGCATCGTGAAAAAAACGGCGACTTTTTAGTCGACTAAGGGTTTAGTCTGCGCGCTTGTTTTGAAGGCTGAACGGGTATAGCCAAGCTTCTCTGCTTCATCCAAGATTTTATTCAGTGTGCTTGGATCGAGTTGCGGCGTGCGTGATAGAACCCATCCATATTGGCGCGCTGGTTCGCCAACCAAAACCCACTGATAGTTGGGGTCGAGTGCTAACACCCAGTAGTTGCCGTAAAACGGCCGGAAGAAGCTGACCCGTAGTTTCGCGTTATTGCTTCCTTCCACAATTTTCGCCACGCCATTCGCTTTTTCTATGCTGCCGTCGTCTTTTCTGCAGCGATTGGTGACCCGAATTAGATCATCGTCTTGCTTGTATTCCGCTTGGGTATCAGCGACGCACATGCGCTGAAAGCGGTTAGGAATCAAGGCAACTTCAAACCACTTTCCTTGATATCGACTTAGGTCAACCGAAGCAACGGTGGGCAAGGGCGGGTAATTTGGTGTGCTGCATGAAACTAGCGTGGAGACAATCACTGGGAGCGATAAAATTTTCCAGATCGTCGAGCTGAGATAGGTACTTTGAAGGCGGAGCATTTGATGTGGATTCCTGAAAAATAGGTATTGAGATTCGTTGATTATCAGATTGATTGTCGTCTATTTTTCACTTTTGTGGCGACAGTGCATTTGCCTTAGGAATGCGCGCTTTATTTTTTTGACAGAAAATAATACGGTCCGTGATGCGACTTTGGAATCTCCCTTACACTTGGGATTTTCCCGCCACCTTTTCAATCGCTTTTTCAACAAGAATGATGAGTATTACCCAAGTGCAAAAATGGCGTTTGATTTTGGTGACGTGGATGATCACTGCTGCCCTCGTGCATTTGCTGGTGGGTTTACTGATGCCTTGGCTGGCCGCGTCACCTTGGACCGAAGCCTATCATCAACTGATCGAAGCGGGTTTTTGGCGCGAAGCCGCGCCCAGTGCTGCCCGCGCCCAGCAAGTTTGGTGGATGGGTATTTTTGGTGCAACGATACAAAGTTTGGCAATTTGCATGCTGGTGTTAACGCTGATCGGACATTTCCATCGCAGTCGTTTAGCGTGGGGTGGTTTAATTGCCTCGATTATTCTTTGGGCACCGCAAGATATAGCACTTTCTCTACAAGCGGGGGTGATCGTTAATGTTTGGATAGACGCGATCGCTGTGCTTTTATTAGTGCCGCCTCTGGGCATGTTATGGTGGATTGATGGAAAACCTGCAAACAAATTTGTTTAGTCGCATGCCTAAGGGCGCGTCAGAAAATTTTTTAATCACCGGTGCGACTGGCTTCATCGGCCAAAAGCTGGTGCGGGCATTGCTCGCCGACGGACAGCGTGTAACCGTTTTAAGTCGCGACGCCAAGCGAGCCACCGCATTATTTGATGGCGGCGTGGCAAGCATTACAAGCATGGCAGACCTACCAGCAAATCAAGCGATCGACATCATCATTAATTTAGCTGGGGCGCGAATTTTAGGTTGGCGCTGGAGTGCAGCGCGTAGGCAAGTCTTATTGCAAAGTCGCGTCGCGACCACGCAAAGTCTGGTCGAATGGATTGCGCGTGCGGAAAAAAAGCCACACCTGCTACTCTCTGCGTCGGCAATTGGTTATTACGGTATTCAAGCGCAAGGCGATAACGCAGAGTTAGGGGAAGATAGTCCACCGCAACCTATTTTTATGTCTACTCTGTGCCAAGAATGGGAAGCATCTGCGCACCAAGCAGCGAGCTTTGGCGTTGCCGTGAAGTGTATGCGTTTTGGTGTGGTGTTGGGGCAGCAGGGCGCATTACCCATGATGCTATTGCCAATCAAGTTAGGGCTTGGTGGCCCTTTGGGTAGTGGTGCGCAGTGGCAGTCGTGGATTCATATCGACGACCTTATTCGCGGCATTGCGTTTCTGTGCGATCACTCAGCAAGAAGCGATTCTGGGCGAACCAACGTAGACGCCTACAATTTCACAGCACCAGAATGTCTGCCGCAAAAACAATTCTCACAAATCGCTGCCGGCGTTCTACACCGGCCGTGTTTTATGCCAACGCCAGCGCTCCCCATGCGCATTGCTCTAGGCGAACAAGCCGATTTACTAATTGAAGGACAAAGGGTTGTGCCGAAACGTCTTCTTGAACTAGGCTTTGAGTTCACCTTCCCGGATCTACAATCGGCTTTGGAAAATATTCTGAAGTAAACGAATCAGTGGCTGATTTTGTCTTCAAGTCGATTAGAAAAAGCGATGAGTTTTTCCGTCACGAGTTCTGGTCGCGTTTGTAGCAAGAAGTGCGGGCCCTCGATTTGTGCGACTTCGATTTCCGGCTGAATTTTCTTGATTCGCTTCAACGCGGAAGAAGGTACCAGTCTGTCTTGTTTGGCTTGGATGTAAAGCAAAGGAAGTTTGATTTTTTCCAGGTCACGCGATACATCGATCTCAATGATTTCTTGTAAGCGAGCGACCATTGTTTCGTGGGATAACTCGCTCAGAGCCAGTGTTAAGAGCGCGCGTAGATCGCGGTTTGAATAATTGCCGAAGCCAAATTTTTCAATCACGCCGATGGGGATTTTTTTAAAAGGTAAGTATCGCAAGATGCGTTTAAGCATGCGCATCCTGGGGTGAGGATTGCTAACGAAGCTTGCGCAGAGAATTACGCCGCGAAGATTGGTCGGTGCGTTCGCTGCAATCGCTACGGCAATTGGGCCCGAAAAAGATTCACCAAGAAGTACGAAAGGTGTAGAGCTAGGGAGTTGCTTGCGCACCAATTCGATGAGGGCGACATACCTCAAATTGTCTCGTGG
>CAYPNW010000264.1:0-3275 GCA_964411965.1 uncultured Burkholderiaceae bacterium | reverse complement strand
TTCAAATAACATGCAAAAGATCGCTTCAAAAGATTCGATCGCACTTGGAGTAAAAATGCACATCGCTTGGGAACAATTCACACCTTGGACGGCGCTTGGCGGCGGCGTCTTGATTGGCCTTTCCGCCGCGATCCTGATTCTTCTGAATGGACGTATCGCGGGCATTTCCGGCATCGTCGGCGGCTTGCTGTTGCCTGTAAAAGAAGGGTGGTCTTGGCGCTTAGCTTTTATTCTCGGCTTGTTCGCCGCACCGTGGCTTTGGCAGATTTTTTCACCACTCCCCAGCATGCAATTCGATGCGGGTTGGACGCCGATTATCTGGGCCGGCGTATTAGTTGGCGTAGGCACGCGTTACGGCGCAGGTTGCACCAGCGGCCACGGGGTGTGCGGCATCGCTCGTTTGTCACCGAGATCATTGATTGCCACGGCAAGTTTTATGTTGGCGGGCTTTTTCACCGTGGCATTGATTCGCCATTTTCTTTAAGGTTGATTATGCAAGCGTCAAATATTTTAAAGCACCCACTTTTCCCGATTATCAGCGCAGCGCTGAGCGGCCTAATATTCGGCATAGGGCTGCTACTCAGTGGCATGACCAATCCTGCGAAAGTCTTGGCGTTTCTTGATCTCGGTGGCGTATGGGATCCGTCACTAGCACTGGTCATGGCGGGCGGCATAGGCTTTGCGTTCTGGCCGTTTCGCCTTGCCAAAAAGCGCCCCATGACTTTTCTGCATTTACCCACCACGCTTCCCGTGAGCACGGCAATAGACCGCCGCTTGCTCGGTGGCAGCCTATTGTTTGGCATTGGATGGGGCATTGCTGGTTTATGTCCCGGTCCCGCATTGGTGGTGTTGAGTGCCGGTAGCCTAAAAGGCTTCGCCTTTGTCGCGGCGATGATAGCTGGCATGTTGCTGTTTGAAGTGTTGGAAAACTAAGCAACAAAATTGTTTAGAGACCGTTGATACGCGAAGAAGTAATTTCATTTCCAAATCAATGGTGTCTAGGAAAGTGCTGCAGCACGGCAAGGCGAGGGCAACAACGACACGATAGCTTTAGAAATGGAATAAGTCGAGCATTATGCAAATATTGAGCATCATTTCCATCGGTTTGTTCGTCGGCGTCGTCATGGGTTTGACAGGCGCTGGTGGCGGCATTCTCGCCGTGCCTGCACTCGTGTTTGCAATGGGCTGGAGCATGCAAACCAGCACGCCTGTGGCTTTGTTGGCCGTTACCATGGGGGCGGCTTTTGGTGCCATTCATGGCTTACGTCAGAAACAAGTTCGATACCGCGCTGCCATGTTAATGGCCGCCGCTGGTATGCCCATCACAGCATTGGGTGTACGCGCCGCCCACGCGGTGCCACAAACTTTATTAATGGGTGGCTTTGCTTTGATTTTGCTTGTTGTGGGAGCCCGTCTATTGCGCGATAAGCGGACTAGCGACATCAGTAACGCGCAAACATGCTTTGCAAAGATAGACCCAAGCACGGGACGGTTTGATTGGACATTGACTGCCGTCGCTGCCATCACCAGCATCGGTGCATTGGCGGGCTTTACGGCAGGTTTATTGGGTGTTGGTGGTGGTTTTATTATTGTGCCCATGCTCAAACGTTTCACGAACGCCAGTATGCATATCGCGGTTGCCACATCACTTTTAGTCATTGCCTTAGTCGGCGCAGCCAGCTTCACCAGCTACCTTGCACACGGCGCAGTCATTCCGTGGATGTTGGCAAGCATCTTCGCCGGCGCAACCGCACTTGGCATGGGTGTAGGACGAACCTTCAACCGTTCTTTTAGCCCGCAAGCAGTACAAACCACCTTCGCCGTTTTACTCCTCGTGGTCGCCGTGTATTTAATGCTAAAAGCAAGTGACTTGGTAGTACGTTTGTGAATAAAGACGCTTCTGCGAAATGCCTATACTGCCACTTTTTTATCATTTTATAGGCTATTTGCGCATTATAAATAAGCAATGCTAAATAATACTGTCATACGTATATGTTTTTTCGCCTCATGTTTGACCTTGATGTTGAACAAGATAAACAGTAATCGATGACTGACTCACCGCAGCAAAATGCCGTCAACAATATGGATGCCGCACAGACGCGCGGACCACAGAGAATAAAAATTTTCCTCCGCGACCTCTGCGCCTTTGCGGTGAGACTTCAATGAATATTCAATTAGAACGACGCGTTTTTACATCTCACCATCCGGCGGCATAGCTGCCACATAACGCTGCAGCGCGGCGATCATGGGTTCGATTTGTTTATTCAACTCTTCAAAAATCAGCGTAACGCGCGAACTGTCTTTTTGTTTGCCTTTGACTTCAAGAGCGCGTGACAATTCCTCGACGGGCGTGGCGTTAAAGTTACCAACTAGCCCCTTCAAAGTATGCGCACTGCGATACATGGTGTCGAAGTCAAGTTGGGCAATTGAATCTGCCAATTCTTGCAATTGCTTTTGGTAGCCTTCCAAAAACAAGGGTGAAATAATCTGCAAAATTTCTGCATCACCTTGAGCGATGGCAGCGTCGTAATCAAAGGCAGAGCGGCTGGTATCAGACACTCGGCGGTTTGGTGACGTCGCTTCTTTTTCGTGCTGGGTTGCCTGCGCTTCAATTGGCGAGGTTTGCAAGAAATAGTGCTCTAGCAGCTCCTTCAAGAGTTCAGGTTTTAGCGGCTTGGATAAGTAGTGATCCATACCAGCCGCCAAGCAACGTTCGCGATCACCCGGCATAGCGTTTGCCGTCATGGCGATAATGGGAATGTGCGCCAAGCCGTTTTCTAGTTCGCGAATTTTTTCCGTGGCTTCTATGCCACCCATCTCAGGCATTTGCATGTCCATCAGAATCAAGTCGTATTCTTTTGCCTGAAACATGCTCACGGCGAGCAAGCCATTTTCTGCGATATCTGCACTGTGCTGCCATTTCTTAAGCAGTGAGAGTGCCAACTTTTGGTTAATCACATTATCTTCAGCCACAAGTATCGATAACTTGCTCTTTTCTTGGCTAGGATAATTCGCTTCGAGATCAGTGTAATGCAGCGCGGCTTGGCTATTCCCGGACAGCGCGCTTTCCATTGCAAGCTGGAGTTCTTGTTGAGAAACTGGTTTTTTCACATAGCCTGCAAGACCAATGTCTTTACAACGCTGCGCGTCGTCTATGCCGTCAGCCGATGACAACATTAAAATCTGCGCTCCGCGCATCACACCTTGCACCATCAGTTGTTGCGCTAAAGTGAAACCATCCACGTGAGGCATGCAGGCGTCGAGCAAGACCAGAT
>CAYPNW010000263.1:0-3288 GCA_964411965.1 uncultured Burkholderiaceae bacterium | reverse complement strand
AGTAAATGCTGCTGACCTATCACCTCGTCTAATGAGCGCGGGCGCAAGCGCTCGGCAAGGGGCGGTTTGTGTTGCGATGGTGGATTATCTGCCAGTGTCATTGGCGAAAAACATCAGCCCCAGCGGGAACCACAAACTTAAATTGATCCGCTTTGATCGAAGGATTTTTTTCTACGTTTTTTAGCGTTACCAGCGAGACTTGTCCAAAGTTATCGCGCAGCTCTAGTGCCAACGGTAAGCCGTCTTTCATGCCGATACCGATATGCTCAAATTGTGAATCTTTTTCTTTGGGAATGGCGTCTAGCCACTCCACTCCTTGCTTCAAACCCACCTCTTTCAGGGTGAAGTTTTTTTCTAGATCGGTTTGCCCAAACAGAATGGCTGCGGGGCTTGCGCCTAGCGCACCACCAACTGACTTAATGGTGACCTGATTGAGGTCTTTGTCGTAGATATAAAGTTTCTCACCATCGGTTTGCAAGGTTTGCTCGTAAGGCACTTTATAGGTCCAAATAAATTTTCCTGGACGAGAAAACAGAAACACGCCGCTGGAGGTTTTACCTACCGTTGGCTTACCTTCAACGAGTTTGATTTGTTGTTGAACAAATTCCCCTTTTGAGGATTTATTGGTCGCAACGAAGGCTTTAAATTGTTCAACAGCACCAGCATGCGCCAAGCTTGAGAAAAGGCTTATCGCCATTAGCAAGGTGGAGGATTTACGAAGTATTCTCAAAACACTGTCCTATTCAAAAAAATTATTTAGAGAAGCGCTGATAAAGTTATTGCGCGACCAAATTTTGAACCTGCGATTCTCGACGTATAGGCGTAAAGGTGCTCTTCTCGATCCAAACTTTGGCCGCTTTCTACGCTTAATCAGAGCTTCCCTAGTCCGGGTTGGTTTCGGGTCCCAAAATATCGCGCTTGCCGTTCGATTGCATTGCCGACACCAAACCATTTTGCTCCATTTGCTCCAACAGCCGCGCTGCGCTGTTATAGCCAATGCGCAAATGCCGCTGCACTAGCGAAATCGACGCGCGCCGATTTTTCAAGACCACAGCAACCGCTTGGTCATACAAAGCATTGGCTTCATCGCCAGAGACACCCGCCGGAGTGCCTTCTGCGCCACCCTCTTCCAACACGCCACCTTCCAAAATGCCTTCAATGTAATTTGGCTCACCTTGCGCCTTTAAATGCTTGACGACACGATGTACCTCTTCATCGGAAACAAACGCACCGTGCACACGAACTGGCAAGCCCGTGCCGGGAGGCATATACAGCATGTCGCCCATACCCAGCAATGACTCGGCGCCCATTTGATCTAGGATGGTGCGTGAGTCAATTTTGCTGCTGACTTGAAAACCAATGCGCGTCGGTATATTGGCTTTGATTAAGCCCGTGATGACATCCACTGAGGGGCGTTGAGTCGCTAAAATTAAGTGCAGGCCGGCGGCGCGCGCTTTTTGTGCGATACGCGCAATTAACTCTTCCACTTTTTTGCCCACTACCATCATCAAATCGGCCAACTCATCGATGATGATCACAATCGTCGGTAATTTTTCTAATGGCTCTGGCGCATCGGGCGTGAGACTAAATGGATTCGGTATCAATTCTTCGCGTTTTTGCGCTTCAAGAATTTTTGCGTTGTAACCCGCAAGATTTCGTACGCCAAGCTTAGACATCAGCTTGTAACGTCGTTCCATTTCACCCACGGCCCAATTCAGCGCGTGCCCTGCTTGACGCATATCAGTAACAACCGGTGCGAGCAAATGCGGAATACCCTCGTAGACCGACATTTCCAACATTTTCGGATCAATCAAAATCATCCGCACGTCGTTGGGGTCTGACTTGTACAACAGCGACAAAATCGTCGCGTTAATTCCCACCGATTTACCAGAACCCGTGGTGCCCGCGACCAATAGATGCGGCATTTTTGCGAGATCTGCAACGACTGCATGGCCTGCGATATCTTTACCAAGCGCAATGGTCAAGCTAGACGCGCTGTCGTTATACACTTTGGAGCCGAGGATTTCGGTCAATTTAACGATTTGCCGCTTTGGGTTAGGCAACTCAAGACCCATGCAATTTTTGCCTGGAATCGTTTCTACGACTCGAATTGAAGTGAGCGACAAAGAACGCGCAAGATCGCGTGCTAGGCCAACAATTTGACTGCCTTTCACGCCCGTAGCTGGCTCGATCTCGTAACGCGTAATAACGGGGCCAGGATAAGCCGCAATCACTTTTGCTTCGACACCGAAATCAGATAATTTCTTCTCGATCAAACGGCTGGTGAATTCCAGCGTCTCGATACTGACCGTTTCTTGCGCAACTGGCGCATCATCGAGCAATGAGAGCGGCGGCAATTTGGTGTCGAGCATATCGCTAAACAAAGAAACCTGACGCTCTTTTTCAACTCGCTCAGATTTTTGTACCGCAACCACTTGCGGTTCGATACGGACAGGCGCAGTTTCGACAATCTTGGCACGTTCATGCACCACGACTTCCTCGCGTTTCACGGCGGCAGTTTGCCCAACACGTCGATCTTCGCGGGCAGCTATTTTATTTCGTATGAAGTCAAATGTCGTTTCAATCCCTTTACCAATATTCTCTGCCACCAGCAGCCAAGACATATTGAAAAAAAGGCTGAGTCCGACAGCAAAAATCAGCAAAAGCAGCATGGTTGCGCCAGTAAAGCCGAACGCTGCGTGTAAATTGCTGCCAATAAGCTGCCCTAAGACACCGCCTGGCGCACGTGGCAAGGATATTTGCCAAGAATACATGCGCAGGTACTCGATGCCCATGCTGCCGAACAGAACAAAGGTAAAACCGAGCCAGCGAGAGAGCAGTTCAAAATGGTGAGGTTCTTCTGGCTTACTTTGCTCAATTTCGGAGCGCGTCAAATTGCGATAATCGACCCAAACGCGGCGCAACAAGGCCACGCACAACCACCATGCGGACATACCGAGGATAAACAAAAGTAAATCCGCCACCCACGCGCCAACACGCCCACCCCAATTGGCAATATGACTGACATTACTGGCGTGTGACCATCCTGGGTCAAGCTTATTAAATGACAATAGAACAAGCGCGAGATACGCGCAGAGCGCTGCAAGAACAATCCAACGTGCTTCGGTAAGCAGAGTAATAAGACGATTTGGCAAGGGTGCGCTCGCACGAGGCGAGGCATTTCGACGATAGGCTTCGTTGGTAGTGGACATAAATCACAAAAAAAACTGACAACCTTGATTGTAGGACAAAAACGCAATGAACTGCTTCTTGTTGACCGCTATTAAA
>CAYPNW010000262.1:0-3313 GCA_964411965.1 uncultured Burkholderiaceae bacterium | reverse complement strand
GAGGCCGCAGGAATATTTTTATCAAGCTAAGGAACCAGAGAAACAAAGACTCATTTCATTTCCAAATCAATGGTGCCTAGGCGACGAGTCGCAGACAGTGCTGTAGCACGGCAAGGCGAAGGCAACAACCACACGATAGCTTTAGAAATGGAATCACACCACACAAATTGATAAAAATAGAGGAGTATAAGAAAAAATATTGCCGTTTACGCTTATGCAATAAGCGCATTGAAAATATACAGACATAGGTATGTGAATATATCTATTTTTTTCTGGCTTTACCTCATCGTGCGAGCACGATCAGTTAAGACAGCAAATCTTCTCGCAAATCAATATCACGCAAAATTCCCGCATCGGCTACGTCAAGTATTTGTGGCGGATAGTCGCGCAACAATTGCCGCGCCCCTTGGTCGCCGCGCAAGGCTAATAAATCGGCGCGATATCGGGCTGAAAAGCCCACGGGATTTCCGCGTCGTCCACCAAAGCTGGGCACGACTATATCCGCACCAGCTTGCAAAGCATCTCGAATTGCGTGGATAGTGCTGGGCTGAACATACGGCATATCTGCCAAGGCAATAATCCATCCTGCGCAATTTTCAGGCGTGGCTTGAATCGCCTGCACGATAGAATTTGCCATGCCAAACTCAGCGTGATGCTGGTCATGCGCACAAGTTACGCTTGTAAAGCCTAGTGGCAAGCATTGCGCAAGCAAGGCGGCGCTGTGCTGATGTTGGTTAACGACGACGAGTGAGTTGGGTAAGGCAGCGATTAGGGCGTGGGCGCTGTGCTGAATGACAGAGCGACCGTCCGGCAGATGTTGTAGCAGTTTGCTTTCTGTACCGCTGGCATCAAAGCGTCGCCCCAATCCGGCTGCCAATAAAACACCAGACAACGGCGTTCGTGTCATCTGGCACCCAGTAGAAAGTGGGCAACACCAATGTTGATGCAAGACGGGGAGGTGGATAAATAATTATTCATGCACCACACCGTTTTTCGATTAGCTCGCAACAAGCCGTTAAATCGATATTAAACAAATTGGCGCGCTCTTACTTACTGAGACTCGCAAATTTTTCTTCTAAGGACTTCGCATCCACTGCGCCTGGTGCGCGCGTGCCATCAGCAAAGAAAATCGTTGGCGTACCACTGATACTAAATCGTTTGCCTAGCGCAAAAATTTTGTCGTTTGGCGTGGTGCATTTTTCGGGCGCAAGCTTAGGCTCTATCCCGCTCAACATCCAATCATCCCATGCTTTATTTTTGTCCGCGCTGCACCAAATATTTTTGGATTTGACCACAGAGTCGGGCGACAAAATATTGAACATGAACGTGTAGACGGTAATATTGTCCATCCCTTGCAAGGTTTTACGTAAGCGTTTGCAATAGCCACAATTTGGGTCTTCGAAGATAGCAATCACGCGCTTGCCATTGCCACGCACCGTCTTCAAAGCCGAATCAAAAGGTAAATCAGCAAATTTGATTTTTTGAATTTCGTCGAGACGATTCTTGGTGTAATTGGTCGAGTTTTGCAGATCGATCACGCTGCCAATAAACATGAACTGCGCTTTCTCGTCCGTGTAAATAATCTCACCACCGACACGCACTTCGTACAAGCCGCTATAGGGCGTTTTGGTGATGGCATCCACTTTGCCACCTTCGCCTAGACGTGGCTCAACTGCTTTTTTAATTGCCGCTTCTATTGCAGCGGGCACTGAGGAGGTTGTTGCACTGTTCGCCGCTGGCGTTTGCCCCGCCGCGTTACTATTGATGCTGGCAAGCGCCGCACAAAAGGCTGCCGCACCGATAACCCAGTGCTTTAAGGTATTCAATTTCATTTTTCTTTCCGTCCAAAAAATAGCGCGATGGTGATATTGATTATTTACCCATCGCATGGGTGATCAACTTTCGCTTCAGCAGCGAGAAATTGTTTAAAAAATTCATGCCAATTTGCCGACCGAAACGCACGGCAGCAAGGTCACTGGCAAACAAACGTGTCAAACCATCCGTGGCAAACTGCATCAAGGCAATATCTTCTTTGCGCGCACGACGGTAGCGCTGCAACACACGTTCATCACCGCAATCACGGTAAGCCTCACGCGCCGATAAAATCGCGACCAAATCTGCCACATCAGCAAAACCCAGATTCATGCCCTGCCCCGCCAAAGGGTGCACTACATGGGCAGCATCACCGACCAAGGCGACACGCGGTGCAATCAGCGAACGAGGATTTAAAAACTGCAGCGGAAACGACTTCAATTCTTCAGGCAATAAAGGCGTTAGCGCGCCAAGCGCCGCCGCACAAAAAACCGCCAGCCTTTGTGCTAATTCGCTTAAGGACTCTTGCTCGATCTGTGTCGCCAAGGCGTCCGGCGCAGACCATACGAGAGAAACTTGATTTCCAGCCAAGGGGAGTAGCGCGATGATGCCCAATTCTTCCGCAAACCACTGATGCGCCACGCCATGATGCGGCTTTTCGCACGCGAAATTCGTCACAATGGCACGCTGCCCGTAAGAACGATAATCAATGTCGATATCACACTGCCCGCGCAACCATGACTGCGCACCATCCGCCCCAACCAACAACTCGGCTTGGATCTGCCCGCCCTCGCTCAAAATGATTTCAGCGGCATCACTTTTAATTTGCATGGCACGCGCTGTGCCATTAACTTGTGTGACGTTCTTGGCAAATTTCAATGCACTATCTAAGGCGTGATTCAAGTTTTTATCTTCAACAATCCACGCCAGTTCTTCGACATGCGCGCCATAGGCATCAAAATCTAAAGCGGCAGAAGTGGCTGCGCCCCCTTGCCCCACATCGGCGACTTTCATCGCACTGACCGCTTGTACACGCGTCAGATCGAGCGCATCCCACACTTTGACATCCGCTAGCAAAGTTTGCGCCACGCGGTTTAATGCAAACACCCTCACATCCCACGCATTAGCATCGGGCGATTTTTTTAGGCTAGGCGCTGATCCCAGCAAAACCACCGAAAGTCCCGCTTGCGACAAGGCCAAGGCGGCTAATTTGCCCACTGCCCCATTACCAATTACGCATACATGCTGTCGCTCTGCCACCGAAGCCATGAGATTTATTTCCATTCATCAATTTTTGACCATTATACGACGCAGGCAAAATTTCGCCTTTTCGCACTTCAAACCACAATTAAGCAGGAGAAAACGGGGGAAATGCATTGTGAAGTCACAAAACATTTGCATTCCAGCACATGTTTCGCTATACTCTTTCGTCTTGGCCTGGTAGCTCAGTCGGTAGAGCAGAGGATTGAAAATCCTTGTGTCGGTGGTTCGATTCCGCCCC
>CAYPNW010000261.1:0-3318 GCA_964411965.1 uncultured Burkholderiaceae bacterium | reverse complement strand
GTTGTATCAACCTCGTTGTATTAACTTAACTACGGAGATATGTATGTCAAACGAAGCGAAATGTCCGTTTTCAAAAACTGCTTTATCCGGCGCTGTGGCTGGTGTTCGCACCAACGCAGACTGGTGGCCCAATCAACTCAACCTCAAAATACTGCACCAACACTCAGAAAAGTCCGACCCCTTAGGCAAGGACTTTAACTACGCTGAAGAGTTTAAAAGCTTGGATGTCGATGCCGTCGTGAAGGATTTACACGCCTTGATGACCGACTCGCAAGATTGGTGGCCAGCAGATTACGGCCATTATGGCCCCTTGTTTATTCGCATGGCGTGGCACAGCGCAGGCACGTATCGGATTACCGATGGTCGCGGCGGCGCAGGCTCCGGTTCGCAGCGCTTTGCCCCTTTAAATAGCTGGCCAGATAACGGCAATTTGGATAAAGCACGCCGCCTTTTGTGGCCCATCAAGCAAAAATATGGCCGTAAAATTTCTTGGGCAGATTTGATGATTTTGGCGGGTAACGTCGCGCTCGATTCCATGGGCTTTAAAACCTTTGGCTTTGCAGGCGGACGGGAAGATATTTGGGAACCAGAAGATGACATTTACTGGGGCCCAGAAAGCAAATGGTTAGACGATCAACGCTACAGCGGTGAGCGCGACTTAGCAACGCCGTTGGGCGCCGTGCAAATGGGTTTGATCTATGTGAATCCAGAAGGCCCGAATGGCAACCCCGACCCCGTTCTATCAGGCCGCGATATTCGCGAAACCTTTGCCCGCATGGCAATGGACGATGAAGAAACCGTCGCCTTAACAGCTGGTGGCCATACCTTTGGTAAAGCCCACGGTGCGGCTGACCCAGGCAAATACGTAGGACCAGAACCCGAAGGCGCAGGCATCGAAGAGCAAGGTCTGGGTTGGAAGAATAGTTTTGGCAGCGGTAAAGGCGTTCACGCCATCACCAGCGGTATCGAAGGCGCATGGACACCCAACCCGATCAAGTGGGATAACGGCTATTTTGAAACCCTGTTTGGCTATGAATGGGAACTCACCAAGAGCCCCGCAGGCGCGCAACAGTGGACACCCAAAGACGCCAGCGCAAAAAACACGGTGCCCGATGCGCACGACCCAGCAATACGCCATGCCCCTATGATGACCACGGCGGATATGGCCATGCGCATGGACCCCGCTTACGAAAAAATCTCGCGTCGCTTCATGGCAAATCCGGCAGAATTTGCCGATGCGTTTGCGCGTGCTTGGTTCAAACTCACCCACCGCGACATGGGACCAATCACGCGCTATCTAGGCCCCTTGGTACCGAAAGAAGAATTGATCTGGCAAGACCCGATTCCAAAACTCGATCATGCCGTCGTCAACGAGCAAGATATTGCTGCGCTAAAAACCCAATTGCTCAATGCTGGGCTAAGCATCGCTCAACTGGTATCAACCGCGTGGGCATCAGCCTCCACCTTCCGCGGCTCAGACAAGCGTGGTGGTGCAAACGGCGCGCGCCTGCGCTTGGCGCCGCAAAAAGATTGGGCGGCGAATCAACCAGCCGTGCTGCAGACGGTTTTAAGCAAGCTCACAGCAATTCAGCAAAGCTTTAACGCGGCACAATCTGGCGGCAAGAAAATCTCCTTGGCCGACCTGATTGTTTTAGGTGGTTGCGCTGGAGTAGAAGCGGCGGCAAAGAAAGCCGGTGTGGAAGTGAAAGTGCCATTCACGCCCGGCCGCATGGATGCCAGCGCAGAGCAAACTGATGCCGCCTCCTTTGCACCGCTTGAACCCATTGCCGATGGTTTCCGTAACTACCTGCGCCCTGGCTTAGAAGCAGCAGCGGGAGAACTATTCATCGATAAGGCGCAGTTACTCACGTTAACGGCACCAGAAATGACGGTGCTGTTAGGCGGCTTGCGTGCTTTGAATGCCAACACGGACGGCGCACAACACGGCGTCTTCACGACTCGCCCAGAAACTTTAACGAATGACTTCTTCGTCAATTTGTTAGATATGAACACGCAGTGGCAGAAGTCGAGCACGGAAGGCGTCTTAGAAGGACGTGACCGCAAATCTGGCGCAGTGAAATGGACGGGCACAGTAGTCGATTTGATCTTTGGCTCCAACTCACAATTGCGCGCTTTGGCCGAAGTGTATGCAGCAAGTGATGCACAAAACATGTTCGTGCATGACTTCGTAGCAGCATGGGATAAGGTGATGAACTTAGATCGATTTGATCTGGCGTAAATCACGCGTAGGTGGATCTAAGCGCGCTGTGTCGGCAACCACGACACAGCGCGCTTTTTTTTTGAAGAATCTAGGTTGCTATTTATACTGTATTGAGTAAATATTGAATACGCTTTTAAATAAAGCGCAAACAACAAGAAAAAATAAAAAAATGGTGGGGTATGCCTATTTCTGGCTACGTTCAGATTAAATATTGATAGAAGTAACGGCTCAAATTGCGAAGAAAAAAGCAAGGCTTTACGATGGAGTCACCGAGAAAAACAGAGAACCTTCGTTCTTTGTCTTCGTTCTTTGTCTTCGTTTTTCCTCTGTGTCTCTGTTTCTCTGTGTTGAGTGGTTTTGAACACTGTCATTACCAATGAATTTCATCATCGCCCAGCCAGAATACAGTGTGTTTTTTCTACGGTAGGCGCGGCTCTACAAGACACCGATAAGCCACCTGTTCACACAAATACTCAGCTACCCTGCATAAACGCCATATACAAATCACGCGCCTTCGTAGCGATTTCACCCACGCCAAGTTCGCGTAATTCAAAACGATTGCAAGGCGTGACTTTGCCGAAATTTCCCGTATTGAAGATTTCTTTCGCGGTGAATAATTCATCTGGTTTGACCGTGCGCTCTTCGACCTTGATGCCGACTTCTTTCAGCAAGCCAATCACGCGCGCGCGTGTGATGCCAGATAGGAAACTGCCGTTGGCAATTGGGGTAACGACTTCGCCTGCTTCGGTGACGAAGAATAAATTTGCTGTGGCAAATTCAGCGACGTTGCCGTGCACGTCACACACCACGGCGTTATCAAAACCGCGTTTTTTCGCATCAACCAAAGCACGCGTGGTGTTGGGATACAGGCAGGAGGCTTTTGCATCGGTGGGTGCCATGCTGGGGTCAGGGCGGCGCAGCGTGGATAAGCACGCCGAGAAGCCAGTAAACGGCGGCATGGGTGCGTCAAACAAGGTCAAGGCAAAGCCTGATTCGCCTTCAGGAATTAATAATCCGCCTGTGCCGAACACTAGCGGGCGGATGTACAAGGCGGCGTCGGACGGAAACTGCGCTACGCCTTCGCGGCACAAGGTTTC
>CAYPNW010000260.1:0-3321 GCA_964411965.1 uncultured Burkholderiaceae bacterium | reverse complement strand
CAGAGGTTCTGCAACAATTGCGCAAACGATGTATGCAGAAACTGCGGAAAGTCAGCAGCGACGCATCGATGTTGCGATGCAGCGAAAATTGTACAAGGAGCCCAGCGCGCAAATCACTGGTCGACCGACCAAACGCGATCGGCGACAAATGGATTACACGCGCACTGGTGGATTGAGTGGTGATTCGTAAAGGTATCGTGCTCGCGCTTAGGTAAAGTGCGGCGTGATCGAAATTGATCGAGAGAAAAGCGCGATGATTTTTTTGCGCTAGGGCGTCTCCTCTAAACGTCGCAACTTGTTTGACTTTTTGATCTGGCTGATTAATAGTACGGTCGTTCGTTTAATTTGCTTCGTTGATTTCCTAAGCGAACCACCCAATTGATAAGACAAAAAAGCTGGCAATGGACAATACAGTGAAGCAAAAGCGCAAGGGTGAAACTACCCGTGCTGCAATCTTGGACATGGCTTTGGAAATCGCAAGCAAACACGGCATCGAAGGCTTGACCATCGGCGTGTTAGCGGAAAAGATGGGCATGAGTAAGTCGGGGGTTTTTGCACACTTTGGTTCACGTGAAGATTTGCAAATAGAAGTCGTCAAGCTCTATCACGCGCGTTTTGAATTAGAAGTGTTTTACCCGAGCGTGAAAGAAGCACAAGGTCTGCCGCGACTACGTAGCATGTTTACACTTTGGCTGGCACGGTTAAGCCACGAAATAGCATCGGGCTGCATTTACATCAGTGGTGCGGTGGAGTATGACGATAGGCAAGGGCCGATTCGTGAAGAGTTGGTAGGCATGGTGTTGGCGTGGCAAGGTGCATTGCTTCGGGCGGTAAAGCAAGCGATTCATTGCCAGCATTTGCGCGCAGATGTTGACGCGCAGCAGATTGTGTATGAAATGTATGGCTTGGTGCTCGCATTGCACCATGATGCACGGTTTTTGCGCAAGCCAGGCAGTATTGAGCGCGCGCAGCAAGGATTTGAGCGGGTGATTGAATGTTATTCTGCTTAAGGTTATTCGTCGCTTACTCGGTTGATTTGAGGCGGCGAATTGAGTACAGAAAAGCACGAAAAGTAGCTGAGTATTTTCAGAGTAGTTGGTTTAAAAAACGTCGGTAAAAAATTTGTTCAACGGCTTTAACTTTGTCTTCTGGAGAAAATAATGGGTCAGTATGTCGCTCCCTTGCGGGATATGCAGTTTGTTTTACACGAGTTGTTAGGCGTTGAAGCCGAATTGAAACAATTACCGAAGTATGACGAGATGGATGCAGATATCATCAATCAAGTCCTCGAAGAAGGTGGAAAATTTACAGCAGAAGTGCTGTTCCCATTGAACCACTCTGGTGACCGAGAAGGCTGCCACCATGACAAAACCACCCATGAGGTAACAACCCCAAAAGGCTTCAAAGAAGCATACAAACAGTATGTTGAAGCGGGCTGGGCTGCCTTGTCATGCGATCCTGAATTTGGCGGACAAGGCTTGCCCTTGGTTGTTAATAATGCGTTTTACGAAATGTTGAACTCTGCGAATCAAGCTTGGACTATGTATCCAGGCTTATCGCATGGTGCTTACGAGTGCATCCATGAACATGGCACACCTGAGCAAAAGGCCTTGTATTTGCCCAAACTCATTTCTGGCGAATGGACCGGTACGATGTGCTTAACCGAACCCCATTGCGGTACGGATTTGGGTATGTTGCGTTCCAAAGCGGAACCACAGGCTGACGGCTCTTACAAAATTAGCGGCGCGAAGATTTTCATTTCGGCCGGCGAGCACGACATGGTCGACAATATTATTCACCTCGTGTTGGCGCGTTTACCAGGAGCACCCGAAGGATCAAAGGGCATTTCCTTATTCATCGTGCCGAAATTTTTATCAAATGAAGATGGTACTTTGGGCGCAAGAAACCCTATTTTCTGCGGCGCGATCGAAGAAAAAATGGGCATCCATGGCAATTCAACATGCCAAATGAATTTAGATGAAGCCAAGGGCTGGTTGATCGGCGGACCACATAAAGGCTTGAACGCGATGTTCGTTTTCATGAACGCCGCGCGTCTGGGTGTTGGTATGCAAGGATTGGGATTGACAGAAATTGCCTATCAAAATGCCTTGGTGTATGCCAAAGATCGCATTCAAATGCGCAGCTTGTCAGGCCCCAAAGCGCCAGATCGCCCAGCTGATCCAATTATTGTGCATGCGGATGTGCGCCGTATGCTGTTCACAGCCAAAGCCTATGCCGAAGGCGCCCGCGCTTTCTGTGCGTATGTGGCATTGCAACTCGACAAAGAGTTAAATCATCCTGATGAAGAAGTGCGTAAAGATTGCGCTGATGAAGTTGCGTTGCTAACGCCCGTCATTAAAGCCTTCATCACAGATAACGCATGGACAGCAACATCCGAATGTTTGCAGGTATACGGCGGCCACGGTTTTATCGCTGAATGGGGCATGGAACAGTATGTTCGTGACGCCCGTATCAACATGATTTACGAAGGAACAAACACAGTTCAATCCTTGGACTTGTTGGGTCGTAAAATTTTGATGGATAACGGCGCGAAGCTCCGTAAATTTGGCGCAAAAGTACAAGCCTTTGTCGAAGCGAATGGCACTAACGAAGCTTTGTCTGAATTTGTCACTCCCTTGGCTGAATTGGGCGATAAAGTCACCAAGCTGACCATGGAAATTGGTATGAAGGCCTTCCAAAACCCCGATGAAGTGGGTGCCGCTGCTGTGCCGTATCTGCGGGTTGTCGGGCATATGGTGTATAGCTATTTCTTCGCTCAAATGGCAAAAATTGCGTTGGAAAAGAAAGACTCTGGCGACAATTTTTACGTTGCGAAAATCGCGACCGCACGCTTTTACTTTGCGCGTTTGTACCCAGAAACAGCGATGTTGATTCGTCAAGCCCGTTCAGGATCTGCGAACTTGCTTTCTTTAGATGCTGAGTTGTTCTAAAACTTGAAAAATCCCCGCTGGTGCAATGTGCAAAGCGGGGATTTTCAAATTCCGCAATACCAAAACTGTTTGAATTTTCGCGTTTGCCGACTTTGTCTGAATTGGTGACACAAGCAGCGGCGCGCAACATATGAGGTAAGAAAATGACTAATTTCATCGTAAAAAAAGTCGCCGTTTTAGGCGCAGGTGTGATGGGGGCGCAGATCGCTGCGCACTGCGTCAACGCCAAAGTGCCTGTAGTGTTATTTGATTTGCCGGCAAAAGAGGGTGCGAAAAACGGCATCGTATTGCGCGCAATCGACAATCTTAAAAAACTCAATCCTGCACCGCTAGGTAATAAGGACGATGCAAGTTTGATTGAAGTCGCCAA
>CAYPNW010000259.1:1618-3341 GCA_964411965.1 uncultured Burkholderiaceae bacterium | reverse complement strand
TCGCGCACAATTTGCGCCATGGCGTGATGCAGGTGGCTGACTTTCATGAAGGGGCGCAAATGCGCCGCACGTTCGGCGACCCACGGCGAATGTTCAAAAATACCGCCCAGCAATTTGATAAATTCCGCTGCAGGCAGTTGGTTGATTTTTTTCATCGTCAAAGTCACGTTGTGCTCCAAAAAAACTTAATACCTAAGGAAAGTCTTTTTTACCGCAGAGACGCAAAGGGCGCAGAGAAAAACTTTCGATTTTGCTTTCCTCTGCGGCCTCTGCGTCTCTGCGTCGAGAAGTTTTGTTATTTACTCTGCGTTCTCTGCGTCTCTGCGTCGAGAAGTTTTGTCATTTGCTCTGCTCTTCCACCGGGAAATTTTGCATCCAGTGCTGCGCAATATCAATGCGCCGACATATCCACACTTTGTCACGTGCTTGAATGTAGTCTAAGAAGCGCTGCAGGGCGCGGAAACGACCGGGGCGCCCTAGCAAGCGGCAGTGCATACCAATCGACAGCATCTTAGGCGCATTTTGCCCGGCGGGGTCGCCTTCCGCATGCAACACGTCAAAACTATCTTTCAAATATTGGTAAAACTGTTCGCCCGTATTAAAACCTTGTGGCGTGGCAAAGCGCATGTCATTGCTATCTAAGGTGTAAGGTACGACTAGATGCGATTTTTCTGTGCCGTCATTGAGCTTAACGCGCGTCCAAAACGGCAAATCATCGCCGTAATAATCGGCGTCATAGGCAAAACCACCATGTTCAACTACCAGCTTGCGCGTGTTGGGTGAATCGCGCCCGGTGTACCAGCCCAGCGGCGCGGCGCCCGTGAGTTGTTTGATGATGCTCACTGCCGCCTGCATGTGGGCGCGTTCGCTTGCTTCATCCATGTGCTGGTAATGAATCCAACGCAGGCCGTGGCAGGCGATTTCGTGGCCTAGTTCAACAAAGGCTTGCGTGAGATCAGGATGCCTTTGCAGCGCCATTGCTACGCCAAACACGGTGAGCGGCAGGCGGCGCTGCTCAAATTCGCGCAGGATGCGCCAGACGCCGGCGCGTGAGCCATATTCATAAATGGACTCCATCGACATGTGGCGTGCTTCGTAGGCGGCTGCACCGACGATTTCAGAGAGAAACTGCTCGGACGCCTGATCACCATGCAAGACGCAGTTTTCCCCGCCTTCTTCATAGTTCAAGACAAACTGCACAGCAATCCGCGCTTGTTGCGGCCAAGCGGGGTGGGGCGGCGTGCGGCCATAGCCGATTAAATCGCGTGGGTAGGGTGTGGTATCTGCGTTATGAAGCATGGGTGATCCTTCACTCCAGTTGGAGGCATGAAAATAACTTTCATAGGATAGTGCAAATTCGCCAAAAATATTATTTTTAGGAAATAAAATGTGGATTAGGATAAGCTGGAATTTGGCATAATGGCTTGCGAACGCCCCAAACTCCGCGCTGCGCACGCCAGCACAGAAAAAATGGGGTGCAAGATTAATCGACGTTTATTAAGGCAACTATGGGCCGAATCACCACCCACGTATTAGACACCGCCAACGGTAAGCCCGGGCAAGGTATTTCTTTGCAACTGTACTTCATACAACAGGGCGTACAGCAGGCGCAACGTGTGCTGCGTTGCGCAACCCACACCAATGCGGATGGACGCTGCGACCAAGCATTGATCGAAGCAGAGCAACTCGATGTAGGTGTGTATGAAATCGATTTCTCAGTCGG
>CAYPNW010000259.1:0-1518 GCA_964411965.1 uncultured Burkholderiaceae bacterium | reverse complement strand
CACGTAATTGTGGCGATTGCATGGATAGGTTCGTCCTTCTATTTTGTCTGGCTCGACAATCATTTAACGCCCCCAGCCGACGCGGGTTTGCGTGACAAAGGGGTGGGTGGTGAGTTGTGGGCTGTGCATGGTGGTGGTTTTTATAATCCGCAAAAATACCTCGGCGCACCCCCGCAATTGCCAAGCCATTTGCATTGGTTTTATTGGGAGTCGTACAGCACATGGATGTCGGGTTTTGCGTTGTTTACCTTGCTGTATTTGTTTAACCCCAAAACTTATCTGATTGATCCGAATGTGGCGAATTTAAGTGCCAGCGTCGCGGTGCTGAGTGCATTGGGTTTTTTGGTCGCGGGTTGGATTATTTACGACCTCTTGTGCCGCCTTTTTAGCAAAAACGAAAAGCTCCTGTCAGCAATGGTTTTCTTCTTGGTGGTGGCGGCCACTTGGTTAGCTTGCCACGTGTTCGCGGGGCGTGCGGCGTTCTTGATTATCGGCGCGATGATCGCCACCATCATGAGCGCGAATGTATTTTTTTGGATTATTCCCGGGCAACGTAAAGTCGTGGCGTCTATGCGTGCAGGTGAGCCAGTTGACCCCATCCACGGCCAGCGTGGCAAACAACGTAGCGTGCACAATACTTACTTCACCCTGCCCGTATTGTTTGCCATGCTGTCTAACCATTACAGCATGACCTATTCGCACCCCGATAACTGGATCGTGTTAGTGGTTTTAATGTCTGCTGGCGTTTTAGTGCGGCAGTTTTTCATTAAGCGCCACAAAGGCGTATCGGATCCGTTTTACCCCATCGCCGCCCTCATTTTGATCGCCGCCGTGATTGTTTGGATAGCGCCCAACTTTCCGCCCGCAACAAGTTCGGCGACCGTGGAGAATCAAAACAAAGTCGCGGTGAATACGGCGCAGCAAAACTTTGCCGAAGTGCAAAGAATCATGCAGGCACGTTGTGTGCAGTGCCATTCTGCACACCCCACCTTATTAGATTTCCCCGCCAAGGGCTTGTTGCTGGATCAACCTGAAGTTGTCAAAGCCAAAGCGCAACTAATTTACCAGCAAGTGGTGCAACAAAAAATTATGCCGCTGGGGAACCTGACCCACATCACGGATGAAGAACGTGCGCGCATCGCGACGTGGTACGAGCAGGAGGCGCAAGGAAGCAACCCAGCGACAAACTCCGTTCCAGCTACTGCAGCAACGGCCGCACCAGCGACGGCACCAACGTCAGAACCAGCAACAACGCAAGGAAAATAATATGGCTCTTATCGCAATCGACCCCAACGCACCGGACTTTACCCGTCGCTTTCCCAACTTAGCCGACGCACGTTTAGGTGCTGTTTGTTTGGACTGTAGCGACGATTTTTTTGCCGACAAACAGCGCATGCTCAATCCCGATCCCGCGCAATTCATCGTTGGCAAATACGATACCCACGGCAAATGGATGGACGGTTGGGAATCGCGTCGTAAGCGCGTGAATGGCCATGATTGGTGCATTGTTAAATTAGC
>CAYPNW010000258.1:0-3344 GCA_964411965.1 uncultured Burkholderiaceae bacterium | reverse complement strand
AAGCCAGAATTTGTCGGGGTTGTAGAGGAGTTATCGGTCAGCCCTGCACTCTTTTCTACGCAATCTTTTGAATGGAATGATGTTGAGCGTCAACGTGCTGTGCCTGCCAAACTTTACATCCCAGTAGGACCATTAAAAACTGGTGAAGTACCGCTAGTGGTTTTTTCGCACGGTATTGGCGGTTCTAAAGAAAGTTACAGGTATTTTGGTAGCTATTTTGCTGCGCACGGTTATGCCAGTTTGCATGTGCAGCACGTTGGGAGCGATCGCCAAATTTGGCGCGGCAACCCATTTTCTATCGTGACGCGCCTCACGGATGCCGCGCAAGAGCGAGAGGCGCTAAATCGTGTGAATGACGTCAAGTTTGCGCTCAATCAACTCTTGGCAGAACCTATAGGTAGCGCCATCGATGCCAGTCGCTTAGTAGCGGCCGGTCATTCATACGGCGCGAATACGACAATGTTGCTGGCTGGCGCGAGGGTTAATGTGAACGGCATGCCGACTTCCGTTAAAGACCCACGCTTTAGCGCAGCCATTTTGATTTCGGCGCCGCCGTTTTACGGCATGGGCGATCCGCAAAAAATTCTGTCTGAGATCGACATCCCAAGCTTGCATATCACCGCAACTGCCGACGACATTAACATCCCGGGCTATAACTCAGGCGTGGCTGATCGCTTGGCATTGTATTCGGCCATTGGCGCGACAACCCACGCAGCCAAGGTTCTTGCCGTGTTCAAAGACGGTTCGCACAGTATTTTTACCGACCGTAAAGGTACTGGCGGCGTGGCACTCAACCCCAAAGTCAAGGTGGCTACCCGTCAACTTGCGGTGGCTTTTTTGGACTGCTTACAAGCGGAAGAAAAATGTTTTTTAGAAAAGTGGACTGATCAAAATAAAGAATTGCTGGCGCAATTTGAGAGGAACGGGTTTCATGGTTTAAACAGTGCCATCAATGTCTCACAATGATTGTTGGCTGATATACAAAGTCGTGATGAGGCGCGACAAGGGCAATCGCTTGAATGTCAGCATATAGACTAAGAAAAAAAGCACGCAGAATTGTGCGTGCTTTTTTATATACTAGGTAGCGTATCAATAAATAAACTAAAAATGCGCTTTATTCATGGGCGTTTTAAGATGAAAGCTGTCTATACTGCCAAAAAACCATTTTTAGTTAAAAGCTCACACGCCAAGAAGTTCTACTTCAAATATGAGAGTTGCATTTGGTGGAATCACGCCACCTGCGCCACGCGGGCCGTATCCAAGGCTGGAAGGGATGGTCAAAATGCGTGTGCTGCCAATTTTCATACCTTGTACGCCTTCGTCCCAGCCTTTAATGACTTGGCCAGCGCCCAGCGCAAATGAAAATGGATCATTACGGTCTTTGCTGGAATCGAATTTTTTTCCAGCGCTGCCGTCGGGGTTTTGCAACCAGCCTGTGTAGTGAACGACTACGTGGTTACCCGCTTTAGCGATTTCGCCTGTGCCTTCAACTTTATCTTCGTACTGCAAACCTGAAACGGTGGTGATGGATGTCATAAGAGTCCTTGATGATTAAAAAAGTGGCGACATTGTAGTGGAAATACGGGGCGCAGAGTTTGCTTGCACTTGGCAAATCCAGAAATTCAAGGCACTTGCTTTGATATTTCGCAAAACCGCACACAAATTTGCTGCTCATTCTGCCTGCAAGAGGGTTTCTACTGTCGCGGCGCGGTAAAATGTGAAACGTTCTAGGGGTACTGTTCCATTTTTTTTTCACTTTGATTTGTTGTGGTTATTCTTCATGCGGCTTCGTTTCTCTGGTAGGTTCTGCGTTCTGTCTTTTCTGTTGTCTTTGCTGTTTTCCCTGAGTGGTCAAGCGTTAGCTAATGTGGTGGTCGTGCTTAATTCACGCGACGCGACGGTGAGTTTGCTCGATCAAGCAACGCAAAAAGAGTTAAGCACTTTCCCTGTCGGTAAAGAGCCGCACCATTTAATGGCAGCCCCAAACAACAAGTCCCTGATTGTGGCAAATTCAGTGGGCGACGAACTGGTATTTTTAGACCCAGTTAGCGGACAAATTCAACGCCGCATTCCCAACATTGCTGACCCTTATCAAATTGGCTTTTCGCCTGATCAAAAATGGTTCGTGTCGAATTCGCTACGCCTTAACCGAGTTGATTTCTACAACTTTAATGGCAAAGACTTCCAACTCACTAATCGGGTACCCTTACCAAAAACGCCTAGCCATATGGCTTTCGATGCGGCTAGCACCACGGTGTTTATTGCGCGTCAGGGAAGTGATCAAGTGTCAGCGATCGATTTGGCAACGCAAAAAATCAAGTGGACGATCCCTGTCGGAAAACTGCCTGCAGGCATCGCGATGACGCCCGATGGCAAGCATTTATTAGTTGGCATTATGGGTAAAGATTATGTTCAAGTGATCGACTGGCGTACGCAAAAGACGGACAAGCAAATCAAAACCGGTGCAGGTGCGCATAACTTTAGAGCCATGGGCGATAAGCGTCATATCTTTGTTTCTAATCGCGTGTCCAATACCATCAACATTATTGACCAAGTCACACTGGAAAACATCGCGACGATTCCCGTTCCCGGTGGCCCAGATTGTATGGAATTAACCGCCGATGGCAAAACCCTTTGGGCGACCTTGCGCTGGATTAAAAAAGTCGCCGTAATTGATGTTGCAAACCGCAAAGTAGTGAAGCTGATTCCCGTCGACCGCTCGCCGCATGGAGTGTATTTTCATAATCGCGCCGGTATTCTTTAACGATTATGCGACTGGGAAAATTTTTTGCCTTTGCTTTTCTTTTAAGTGGTTCTGTTGAGGCGCAAATCCAAGTCGCGCCAGCCCAGTGCAAAGGCAAGGTTTACCTGACTTTTGATACCGGCAGTCAATCGCAAGCGGAACTAATTGCCCAGACTTTGCGCAAACATCAAATCAAAGCGACATTTTTTCTGGCAAACGAAAAAACCGTCAATGGTGATTTTTCTTTAGACCCTGCGTGGGCAACTTTCTGGAAAAATCTTGTCGCTGACGGGCATGTGTTTGGCAATCATACTTTTGACCATGTGTACGTGGTGCGCGATCTTCCTGATGGGCGTTTTCAAGTTAAGCCGCAATTTGGTACCTCGGCTGGCAAAACCTTGACGTGGAACGCGCAAGATTATTGCAAGGAATTGCAGCGTGTAGAGCGCGCTTTTACCCAATTAACGGGTAGGGCGTTAAGCCATTATTGGCGAGCACCCGGCGGCAAACTCACACCGCATTTGGTAGCGGCCGCCAAGACTTGCGGATATACCCACGTTGCTTGGGCGGCGGCAGGCTTTTCAGGTGATGAATTACCTAG
>CAYPNW010000257.1:0-3345 GCA_964411965.1 uncultured Burkholderiaceae bacterium | reverse complement strand
GCCCAGCATATTCAGGCGGGACGGCATGTGCGCCGAGAAAAGTGGTCTTCACACGTATTGGAAACTCTTTACCAATGCGCCGTGCCACACGCAAAATACGCCGCTCTGTCTCAAGGTCTAAGCCATAGCCGGATTTAATTTCCAGCGTCGTCAATCCTTCACGCATCAGGTCGTTGAGCCTAGGCAAACTCGCTTCCAACAAGGCGTCTTCACTGGCTGCGCGGGTTGCTCGTACAGTGGATAAAATACCGCCACCTTTACGCGCTATGTCTTCATAGGAAGCACCATTAAGGCGAGCTTCAAACTCATCGCTGCGGTTTCCTGCATACACCAAATGCGTATGGCAGTCGATAAGGCCCGGGGTAAGCCAAGCACCTTTGCCATCGTGGCTTTTTTTTGCGTGAAACATGCTGGGCAAATCCGCCTGCGCGCCCAGCCAAGCAATTTTGCCGTCTTTCACAGCAATTGCGCCATCGCGAATCTCACCATAACCGCCGTTTGCACCATGTGCGATGGCCGCGCCCTCGTCTGCGCAGAGGGTGGCAAGGTGCACGTTGAGCCAAAGACTATCGACTATTTCCACGAGGGTCATTCCTTTGGGACAATTCATGATTAAGAAAACTAATACGCATGCAAAACAATTGCGCCAATTCATCGGCATCAATGTGCACGCGGATTCCCGTTGCAGGCTGCTCTTCGTCCAGCATCAAAAGATCACCGGCTTGCAAATTTTCTTGCCCTTGCACGATGGCATTCCCCTTTGCGCAATACAACAACAACTGCTGCGCATCGCTTGCATCGATAAAGTGGGTGCCCGCGTCAAGTCGCTGCATGTAATGTTGGCAAACTTCGCGTCTCGTCATGAGATTGAGATCAATGACTGGACTATCGGGTTCAAGTAACTCCGCAAAAATCGGCAGTTCACCCATAAAACGGTAAGGCAAACTGCGCTGATCAAGACGCACGGACTGGGCTAATGGCGTGCTTGAATTGCTTTGCTGTGATTCGTCAGCGTGCAGAATTAAGCCGGCACCCGATAAAACTGCCAAACTGCGATCAATGCGGGGAAACGCAGAAAATGGCCCAGCTACCCGCACTTCTGCGCAACTAAGCCGCCAAACGAAATGCTCAAGACTCGCGCCCGGCGGAAAGACCGCTAGTTCGGTCGTGGTGCCACCGCCGTTTTTCCACGGCATTGTGACGTAATCTTGTTGGCCCCATCGCTGCATGCCGACCTCGTTTCAGGCGAGATATAAATTCGCATATAAAGGCTGACACTGCGCACTTAATGCGCCTTGTAGCACCATGTTTTTTGCCGCCTCGATATCCGGTGCAAAAAATCGATCTTTATCGTAAAACGGAACTTGCTTGCGCAATGCTTGCAGCACCGTCATCAAATGGTCAGAGCTGCGCAACGGCTGATGGAAATCAATCCCCTGCGCGGCAGCGAGCAATTCTATGCCGACAATCGTTGCCGTGTTATGCGCCATATCGTGCAAGCGGCGTGCGGCGAAGGTGGCCATACTGACGTGATCTTCTTGATTCGCCGAAGTGGGAATCGTGTCAACACTCGCGGGATGGGCGTGCGATTTGTTTTCCGACGCAAGCGCTGCTGCTGTGACGTGCGCAATCATAAAGCCTGAGTTAAGGCCAGACGAGGGCACTAAAAATGGTGGCAAACCAGAGATTGTCGCGTCGATCAGCAGAGCGATACGCCGCTCAGAAATCGAACCAATTTCAGCAATCGCCAATGCCAAGGTATCTGCCGCGAAAGCCACAGGTTCCGCATGAAAATTACCGCCAGAAATTACTTGCTCAGTATCGACGAATACCAATGGGTTATCGGTAACGGCGTTGGCTTCGATTAGCAAACTGCGCGCCACGTTGTTGATGAGGTCGAGGCAGGCGCCCATCACTTGCGGTTGGCAGCGCAAACAGTAAGGATCTTGCACACGCTCGTCGTTCTCTAGATGGGAAAGCCGAATCTGGCTACCTGCTAGCAGTTCGCGGTAAATCGCTGCGGTTACTATTTGCCCTGCCTGACCGCGCACAGTATGAATGCGCGGGTCAAACGGTGCGTCGCTGCCCTTGGCCGCGTCCACCGCCATTGCACCCGTGATGGTTGCAGCTTCAAGCAAGCGTTCTGCCAAAAACAAGCCATTCAAGGCAAGCGCAGTGGAAACTTGAGTGCCGTTTATTAACGCCAAACCTTCTTTCGCCGCCAATACCACGGGTGTGATACCTGCCTTTGCTAAGGCTTGTGCAGCGGGCAGCAATTGCCCCGCGACGCGCACCACACCTTCACCCATCAGTGCCAAAGTCATGTGTGACAAAGGCGCTAAATCGCCCGACGCGCCAACCGAGCCTTTGACGGGAATGGCCGGCATGATGCCTGCATTAAACATGGCGATCAGGCTATCGATGACGGACGCTCGTATGCCAGAAAAACCGCGCGCTAGGCTAGCGATTTTCATGGCTAAAATCAGGCGCACTACCTCATCGGATATCAATTCGCCCGTGCCAACGGAATGTGAAAGGATCAAATTGCGTTGCAGTAGTTCTAGCTGTTCATCGGGAATACGAGTTTTCGCAAGTTTGCCAAAACCCGTGTTGATGCCATACGCCGCATCGCCTTTCGCGACAATTTTTTGGATTAATTCGGAGGATGCGTTGATGCCCGCATAAGCTTCGCTTGCTAAGGAAAGCGGACGGTGCGCCTGCCACAGCGAGCGTAAATCGCTTAGCGAAAACTGGCCGGGCTTCAATGTGAGGTTTGCTGATGAATTCATTTCTTTTTGTCCCTTATATTCTTATACTAGTGCTATATTCCATAAGCCTTTCCAGACAAAAAGTGTCTGAAAAGCCCATGAATAAAGCGCATTAGGATTTGGCAATCATCGGTAGTTTCAATGCGTTGCGTTCCGCACAGGCCACCGCTGTTGCGTAGCCCGCATCAGCATGGCGCATCACACCAGACGCACTGTCGTTCACTAACACGCGCGCCAAACGTTTTGCAGCGGCATCAGAACCATCTGCCACAATGACCATGCCAGCGTGCTGCGAATATCCCATGCCCACGCCACCACCGTGATGCAAACTCACCCAACTCGCACCGCCAGCAGTATTTAAAAGCGCGTTTAGCAACGGCCAATCAGACACTGCGTCGGTGCCATCCAGCATCGCTTCCGTTTCCCGATTTGGGCTGGCAACTGATCCTGTATCTAGGTGATCTCGTCCTATCACGATCGGGGCTTTGAGTTCGCCGCTTTTTACCATTTCATTAAACGCCAAACCTGCGATATGGCGCTCGCCCAGCCCTAACCAACAAATACGCGCTGGTAGGCC
>CAYPNW010000256.1:0-3461 GCA_964411965.1 uncultured Burkholderiaceae bacterium | reverse complement strand
GCAGCGGCCGAGCAAGAAATTACAACTCTCAGCGTGCAGGAGGCAAAGGCGAAGTTGGCTGACACCAGCGTTCAGTTCGTTGATGTCCGCGAGATCGGTGAGTTGGTGCGTGAAGGGATCATACCCGGTGCAATGCACGTGCCGCGCGGCATGATGGAATTTTGGGTCGACCCTGCGTCGCCGTATTTCAAGCCCGAGCTGGGCGCGGGAAAAAGTCTACTGCTATTTTGCAATAAAGGTTGGCGCAGCGCGCTCACCACCAAAACGCTGCAAGACATGGGTGTGACACAAGTCGCGCACATTGCGGGTGGCTTCAGCGCTTGGAAAGAGGCGGGCGGTGTGGTTGGCGTGAAGGAAAGTAAAACCAAGACATGAGTAAAAAAGAGCAGCCCAGCACCAAGGTAACTCCACGTGACACGGCGCAGCCAGCCTGCCCATGCAGCTCAGGCTTGGCGCTACGCAATTGTTGCGCACCATTTATTTCCGGCACTTTGCAAGCCCCAACGGCGCAAGCGCTGATGCGCTCTCGTTACACCGCTTACACGACGAATAACGAGGCGTATTTGCGTACCACATGGGATGAGCGTACGCTGCCAGCGGAAGCACTGGTGCACACAGAAAAAACCCAGTGGTTGGGGTTAGAAATTAAAGCACATGAAGAGCAGGGTAACACAGCGAGCGTTGAGTTTGTCGCGCGCTATAAAATTGGCGGTCGCGCCCATCGTTTGCACGAGATCAGCCGTTTTAGCCGCTACGATGGAAAATGGTTTTACGTGGATGGTATTTTTCCAAAGAAATAGCAGAGACCTCTACACAACTTACTGCGCGGCCGAATTTTGTGTCTGCGATGCTCGCTGTACATTCGTACAGGTGCGCTTCTCAACACAAACTTCAACCGCTCGCTACAGTCGTGCAAAGGTCTCTAATACAGAGATATTTTTGGGTAGGCCCTAAGTAAACAATCAAAAAAAGACGAGACAAACATGACGATCTTAGAAAGCAAACTGAATACACGCTCTGACGACTTCAAAGCCAATGCCGCAGCGATGCAAGTTGTGGTGGATGATCTCAAAGAAAAGATCGGCAAAATTGCCTTGGGTGGTGGTGAAGAGGCACGCCAAAAACATCTAGCGCGAGGCAAGTTGTTACCGCGTGATCGGGTACAAACTTTGCTCGATCCAGGCACACCATTTTTGGAATTTTCCCAATTGGCCGCCTTTAATATGTACAAAGAAAAGAACGATGCAGACGCTGCGCCATCAGCCGGGGTGATCACCGGCATAGGGCGCGTAGCTGGCCAAGAATGCGTGATCGTATGTAACGATGCGACAGTAAAGGGCGGCACTTACTACCCGCTCACGGTGAAAAAGCATTTGCGCGCACAAGAGATCGCTGAACAGAATAATTTGCCCTGTATTTATCTGGTGGATAGTGGTGGCGCGAATTTGCCGAATCAAGATGATGTGTTTCCTGATCGCGATCATTTTGGTCGTATCTTCTATAACCAAGCGACCATGTCGGCCAAAGGCATTCCGCAAATTGCGGTTGTAATGGGTTCTTGCACCGCAGGCGGGGCGTATGTGCCCGCCATGAGTGACGAGTCGATTATCGTCAAGAACCAAGGCACGATTTTTTTGGGCGGCCCACCGCTAGTCAAAGCGGCTACGGGTGAAGTGGTCAGCGCGGAAGATTTAGGTGGTGGCGATGTGCATACCCGTTTGTCTGGTGTGGTCGATCACTTAGCCCAGAACGACACGCATGCTTTATCTTTAGCGCGCACTATCGTTTCAAATCTGAATCGCCAAAAGCCGCAGCAAGTTGTCTTACGTGAAGTGATCGCGCCGAAATATGCGACGCAAGAACTTTATGGCGTGATTCCCGTTGATACACGCAAGCCTTTTGACGTGCGCGAGGTTATCGCAAGGATCGTCGACGCCAGCCAATTCGACGAATTTAAAGCGCGCTACGGCACCACCTTGGTATGCGGTTTTGCGCATATTCACGGCATGCCAGTGGGCATTATCGCCAATAACGGGATTCTTTTTTCCGAATCTGCCCTCAAAGGCACGCACTTTATTGAACTCTGCTGCCAGCGCAAAATCCCGCTGGTTTTCCTTCAAAACATCACCGGCTTTATGGTCGGTAGAAAATATGAAAATGAAGGCATTGCGCGGAATGGCGCGAAGATGGTCACCGCCGTGGCAACCGCGAACGTGCCAAAGTTTACGGTGATTATTGGTGGCAGTTTTGGTGCAGGTAACTACGGCATGTGTGGTCGGGCGTTTTCACCACGCTTCATGTGGATGTGGCCAAATGCACGTATTTCTGTGATGGGCGGCGAACAAGCGGCCAGTGTCTTAGCCACCGTGCGGCGCGATGGTATCGAAGCCAAAGGTGGCACATGGACAGCCGAAGAAGAAGCCAACTTTAAACAACCGATAAAAGATCAATACGAACATCAAGGCCATCCTTATTTTGCCTCAGCCCGTCTGTGGGATGACGGCGTGATCGATCCGGCAGATACCCGCATGGTCTTGGGTTTAGGCTTATCGGCCGCCTTGAATGCACCCATTCCCGATGTGAAATTTGGTTTGTTCAGAATGTAAGAGCGAATTTTAGAGAATTAGTAATGATGACATTTCAAAATATCGCGGTCGAACGTGAAGGCCGGCTCGCCAAGGTGATTCTCAATCGGCCCGAAGTGCGCAATGCGTTCAACGAATTAACGATTGCCGAACTCACCGCCGTATTTGCGACCTTAGGTAATGATGCGGAGATTCGCGCTATCGTCTTGAGTGGCCGTGGCCTGAGTTTTTGCGCGGGTGCCGACCTCAATTGGATGAAGAAAATGGCTGACTACAGCCATGCTGAGAATCTCGCTGATGCTGGGCAATTGGCGACCATGTTGAGCACCATTTATACCTGTCCAAAACCCGTTGTGGCTCAAGTACAGGGCGATTGTTATGCGGGTGGAATGGGCTTGGTGGCAGCGTGCGACATTGTTGTTGCGAGCGACAAGGTAAATTTTTGCCTGAGCGAAGTAAAACTTGGCTTGATCCCCGCGACGATCTCACCGTATGTGATCAAAGCCATGGGCGAACAAGCAGCGCGGCGTTATTTTCTCAGCGCGGAAAAATTTAGCGCCAGTGACGCTGCCCGCATGGGCTTGGTGCATGAACTAGTCAGCGAAGAGGAACTTGACGCTAAAGTGGCGCAAATTGTCCACACCTTGCTCAGCAATAGTCCGCATGCCGTCATGCAAGCTAAACGTTTGGTGCGCGCAGTGGGTGGACAAGAAATCTCCGCCGCATTAATCGCCAGCACCGTCAAAGATATTGCCGAAATTCGTGCTTCAGAAGAAGGCCGTGAAGGTGTGCGTTCGTTTTTAGAAAAACGCAAACCCAGTTGGTTGCAAGCATAAAAATTTTTTGCAAAAAAAAGTTGTTTGGAAACAGGAGTAA
>CAYPNW010000255.1:0-3470 GCA_964411965.1 uncultured Burkholderiaceae bacterium | reverse complement strand
TAAATGAAACAAAACGCACAAGGAGACTATCGTGCTTGAACATCTCAAAGAAACCGATTTTGGTACGCCACGCCGCGAGTCTGAGCAAGAAGTCAGCCTCGAAATCGATGGCGAAATGATTAGCGTGCCGAAGGGCACTTCCATCATGCGCGCGGCAATGGACGCGGGCGTCAAAGTACCGAAGCTATGCGCCACAGATAGCCTAGAACCCTTCGGTTCTTGTCGCCTTTGCTTGGTCGAAATTGAAGGGCGCAAGGGATTCCCCGCGTCGTGCACCACGCCAGCCGAAGCAGGCATGAAAGTGCGCACGCAAACACCAAAGCTGCAAGAGTTACGCAAGGGTGTGATGGAGCTATACATTTCCGATCATCCGCTTGATTGCTTAACGTGCTCGGCCAATGGCAATTGCGAATTGCAAGATATGGCAGGCGTTACTGGTCTGCGCGAAGTGCGTTACGGCATGGGCAACCAAAAAGGCGGCGCGCATCATTTGGATGCCAAAAAAGATGAATCAAACCCGTACTTTACTTACGATGCGTCGAAGTGCATCGTCTGTAATCGCTGTGTGCGCGCTTGCGAAGAAACCCAAGGTACCTTTGCACTGACGATCAGTGGACGTGGCTTTGAATCACGCGTGTCACCCGGCCAAGATCAGCCGTTTATGGAATCTGAATGCGTGAGCTGCGGCGCCTGCGTTGAAGCCTGCCCCACAGCGACCTTGCAAGAAAAAACCGTGATCATGTTGGGCCAACCTGAGCACAGCAAAATTACCACCTGCGCCTACTGCGGCGTAGGTTGCGCGTTTAAAGCAGAAATGAAGGGCAACGAAGTCGTGCGCATGGTGCCGTGGAAAGACGGCAAAGCCAACGAAGGGCATTCCTGCATTAAAGGGCGCTTTGCATGGGGTTATGCCACACATAAAGACCGCGTCACTAAGCCTATGATACGCAAAAGCATCAATGAAGCGTGGCGTGAAGTTAGCTGGGAAGAAGCCATTACTTATGCGGCAAGTGAGTTCCGTCGCATTCAAGCAAAATACGGCAAAGATTCTATCGGTGGCATTACCTCTTCCCGTTGCACTAATGAAGAAACTTACCTCGTTCAAAAATTAGTACGTGCGGCATTTGGCAACAACAATGTGGATACCTGCGCGCGGGTTTGCCATTCGCCCACAGGTTATGGCCTAGGCCAAACCTACGGCACCTCGGCAGGCACGCAAACCTTCAAGTCGGTTGAGCAAGCTGACGTGATTATGGTGATTGGTGCCAATCCTACCGACGCGCATCCCGTATTTGCGTCGCGTATGAAAAAGCGTTTGCGTGAAGGCGCAAAGTTAATCGTCGTTGACCCACGCCAAATTGATTTGGTCGATGGCCCGCACGTTAAGGCGGATTACCACTTGCAGTTAAAGCCAGGCACCAACGTCGCCGTCATTACTGCTTTAGCGCACGTGGTGGTGACTGAAGGCTTGCTGGCAAAAGAGTATGTCGAGCAACGATGCGACGAAAAATCCGTGCGCGAGTGGAGTGAGTTTGTCGCCAGACCAGAAAATTCGCCAGAAGCAATGGAAGCCATTACCGGCGTGCCAGCAACCAGCTTACGTGCGGCAGCGCGCCTGTATGCTACTGCGGGCAATGCAGCGATTTACTATGGCCTAGGTGTGACTGAACACGCGCAAGGTTCGACCATGGTGATGGGCATCGCCAATCTGGCCATGGCCACCGGTAATGTGGGGCGTGAAGGCGTTGGCGTGAACCCCTTGCGCGGTCAAAACAACGTGCAGGGCGCTTGCGATATGGGTTCCTTCCCACATGAGTTGCCAGGCTACCGCCATATATCCGACACCACAGTACGCACGCAATTTGAAGACGCGTGGGGCGTGCGTTTAGACCCAGAGCCGGGTTTGCGGATTCCCAATATGTTCGACGCAGCGCAAGACGGCACCTTTATGGGCTTGTATTGCGAAGGCGAAGATATTGTTCAATCCGACCCCAACACGCAACACGTCACCGCCTCCCTAATGGCGATGGAGTGTTTGGTGGTGCAAGATATTTTCTTGAACGAAACCGCAAAGTACGCCCACGTCTTCTTGCCCGGCGCATCGTTCTTAGAGAAGGACGGCACATTTACCAATGCAGAACGGCGCATTTCACGCGTGCGCAAAGTCATGCCGCCCCAATCAGGTTATGCCGATTGGGAAGTCACCGTCATGCTCGCGAACGCTTTGGACTACAAGATGGACTACAAACATCCGCGCGAAATCATGGCAGAAATTGCCCGCTTAACGCCCACCTTCCAAGGTGTGACCTACGAGAAAATCGAGAAGCACGGCAGCGTGCAATGGCCTTGCAACGAAGGCACAGACGAGCTTGGTACAGCGATCATGCATGTGGACAAATTCGTGCGCGGCAAAGGCAAATTCATCATCACGCAATACGTGCCGTCGGAAGAAAAGATCACTCGCAAGTTCCCACTAATTTTAACTACGGGTCGCATCCTGTCGCAGTACAACGTGGGTGCGCAAACGCGGCGTACTGAAAACAGCCAATGGCATGATGAAGACCGCCTGCAAATTCATCCGCACGACGCAGAGGAGCGTGGCATTAAGCATGATGATTGGGTGGGCATTGAAAGCCGTGCAGGGCAGACGGTGTTACGTGCGCAAGTCACCAATACCATACAACCGGGCGTGGTCTACACCACCTTCCACTTCCCAGAATCGGGTGCGAACGTGATTACGACTGACAGCTCTGATTGGGCCACCAATTGCCCTGAATACAAAGTCACGGCAGTACAAGTGATGCCGGTCGCCCAGCCATCTGAGTGGCAGAAATCGCAAGTGAAGTTCAGCGAAGAACAAGTCGCACTCGCTGAAGTGGCATGGACATCGTAGAGCCGAAGCAAAAGGACGCATCTATCGCTGCGCTGGCTATCAAAGCAGACAGCGATAGCAGCAATATCGCCAGCGTGCAGACCTGCGAGGTTCGGCGCTTGCGGCATCTACATGGGCGCGCTGACACATCTGCCGAAGTAACCGTCGAAGTCGAGCAAGACAGCGTTGCCGTCGAAATGCCTGTCGCCTTGGTGTTTAACGGTGTCTCCCATGCAGTCATGATGCTCACCCCCAATGATCTGGAAGACTTCGCGTATGGCTTTTCGCTCACCGAAGGCATCGTCGACAAAGCTGAACAGATTTACGATTGTGAAGTCGAAGCCAATCAACATGAAGGCACAGTGGGTGTCAGCATTCACATCACGCTTGCCAGCGAAAAGTTCGCCGCACTCAAAGAAAAACGCCGCTTCATGACAGGGCGCACCGGCTGCGGCCTTTGCGGTACTGAAAGCCTCACACAAGCCATACGCCAACCTGCGCCAGTCACGCACGCGCAAAGTTTTAGCGCCGCCGCCGTCAGTAAAGCCGTCGCCAGCATGAAGACCAAACAAAGCCTACTAGAAATCACCGGCGCCAC
>CAYPNW010000254.1:0-3502 GCA_964411965.1 uncultured Burkholderiaceae bacterium | reverse complement strand
GCATAGTGGCAAAAATGGCAGGAAAAGTCATGCGAAGCCCTTGCGATGCGTTAAAGTTTCATTACAGAATTACCGTCAACCTTAGGCGATGTTGTTTATATGTAGTGAGTGGCGAGAGTTTGCACTGGGAAGCGCTTGGCACGCAGGCCGGGTGAGCAACTTATTCAAACTTGCCACGCGCATTAAGCGATTTAATGTTTCCCTAAGCGTTGGCATGCAGGTAAGTTCGGTGCGCGGTATGGTCCGTGTAGCGGCTTGACCTCTATCAGGAAGAAGACAAAACGCAGTATGAGCGAACTAAACGAAATCAAAGCCTTGCTGGTGGAACCGCACTCAGGGATGCGTGTGAGCTTGCACAATATGCTGAATTTATGCGGCATCAACAAAATAGAACATGCGCTCACCGCGGGTACGGCATTGCGCGCGATACAGACCAAGGTTTTTGATCTCGTTTTGTGCGAGTACGATCTGGGTGTAGGGCAAGACGGACAGCAATTATTGGAAGACGTGCGCCACCACAAACTGACACCGCTGACCACGATTTTCATCATGGTCACGGCCGAGCGAGCGTATGCCAAAGTGGTCAGCGCGGCCGAGTTGGCGCCATCAGACTATTTATTGAAGCCGTTTACGGCAGACATGTTGCTAGAACGGGTGATCCGCGCGATTGAAAAGCGCAAAGCTTTTTATGAAGTATTCGATCTCATGGAACGGGGCGCGCCCCGTGAAGCGATCAATGCTTGTTTAGAAGGCGAAAAAGCGTTTCCAAAGTATGCCGTGGACTTCATGCGCTTGCGTGCTGAACTGCACGTGGTACTAGGTGAAGCGGTGGAGGCGGAAGAACTGTACGCCGCGCTGTACGAACTCAAGGCGGTGGCATGGGCAAAGTTAGGATTGGCAAAAACCTTGTACATGCAAGGTCGTTATCAGGAAGCGGAAAGTATTTTGAAGGTCTTGGTGGGCGAGAACGATAAGTACATGGACGCCTACGACTGGCTGGCGAAAACCCATGAAGCCATTGGCGAGCTGCCAGAAGCCAAAGATGTACTCGATACAGCAGTAAATGTCTCACCACATGCCGTGCGTCGCTTGCGCAAATTAGGCGAAATTGCTTTACAAACAGGCGACCTTGATAAAGCCGAAGCGACTTTAAAAAAGGTGGTCAGTAAGGCGAAGTTTTCTGAATTTCGTGACCCAGAAGATCATGTGAAACTGGTCGATGCTTTGGTCAAAAAAGGCGACCATAATCAAGCCAAATCGGTCATCCGCGATCTCGAAAAAAGTATGATCGGCTTGAAAAAAACCGCCGCCTGCAAGGCGATTTCTAGCGCGATGGTGCATGCCGTGACGGGCGACGTGCGTCTGATCGAAGAGCTGGATGCAGCCGTCGCCGCCAGCCGCGAAGATATCGGCTTATCGAACGATATGAAGCTGGGCTTGGCAAAGAGCTGTTTAGAGAATAATTTAGAAGACGCGGCGTCTGAAGTGATCATGGACGTGATGCGCAACGCGCCGAATCAAGCCATGGTAACCAAGGCCATGGGCGTGTTTGAAAGCGCGGGCAAAGGGCATCTCGGCAAAGAACTGGCCCAACGCAGCCAAAAAGAAGTCATGGACTTGGTGGCCATGGGTGTACAAAAAGCCAAAGCGGGCGATTTCCGTGGCTCGGTTGAATTAATGGCGACTGCCGTCAAAAAATCGCCAGAAAACCCACAAGTGGTGATGAATGCCGCCTTGGCTGCTTTGAAGTGTCTGGAGAATATGGGCTGGGATCATCAAATCGGCATCCAAGCGCGTCAATACATTGAGGCTGCGGCACGGATTGATCCAATGAACCCGCGTCTGAAGGCGATTCGTGGCTTATATGACGAACTGCAGAAGAAATACGGCATCGATGCCGTGCGAACCAAAATAGGCTAATCCTTGTTGGAACAAGCGACAGCATGACGGAACCAAGCAAGCCCTCTGAAGCATTAAAAACACCGTCTTTTGCGGCAATGTCGGCGAAAGATCGGCTGTTGGCTAAAATCCAAGAAGACCCCAGCATGCCCACCTTGGGCGTAGCAGTTGCCAAGGTCGTGGAAATCACCTCGTCCAGCGCTGATTCGGTTTCAACCTTGGCGCATTTCGTGTTGGCCGATGTTGCGCTCACGCAGAAAATTTTGCGCCTCTCCAATACGATTCATTATCGCAACGTCAGCAGCCCACCCGTGACAACCATCTCGCGGGCAATCTATTTATTGGGTTTTAACGCGATTAAGAATAGCGCGATGGCCATGTTGTTGGTGGATGGGTTCGCCAATAAGCGCCAAGCCTATAACGTGCGTAAAGAGTTGATTCATTCGCTATGCGCCAGCATGATCGCCAGTGAATTGGCGCGTCAGGGAAAATTCCCCGACGCGGAAGAGTGCGCCGTCGTGGCCTTGTTTAAAAACATCGGCAAAGTTCTTGTCGCCTCGTTTGATCACCAATTGCACGAGCAAATTCGCGTGCGCCAAACGGTGGAGCCGGAACAAGCATGGGAAATCGTCACGGCTTTGCTCGGGTGTAGCTATCAACGTTTTGGCGAAGTCGTGTTGCAGGAATGGAAAATGCCCGACGGTATCATTCAAGCCTTGCAGCCCCTGCCACACGGCGAATTAAAAAAAGCCACGCATCGTACGGAATGGTTACGCCACGTGGCAAGTTTTAGTGACGAGCTAGCGAGTTTGTTAATCCATGGCGAATACGATGAGAGCAACGCTGATATGGTCGCCCGTTGCGCGCCGCTGATTAAGCGCTATGGCCGTTGTCTTGAAATCGATCAGGAAAGTTTGGAAGACATGTTGCGCCGGGTGGAAACCGAAACGCGCCAATTGGCCAATAGTATGGACATTGCGATGCCTTCGTTTTGGACAGACGGCGCGAACGCGCAAATTCGCGTCAACGAAATTGGTAGCGAATTCATGTTACGCAATTTAGATGCGGACAGCATGCACGAAGCGCCGCGTTATCCTAGCGGTAAGCCGTCGAATGCGCGCGATCTCCTCCTCGCTGGCGTTCAAGATGTGACGCAAATGTTGGCTGCCGATCAAGTCAAACTGAACGATATGTTTCTGCTTGTTTTGGAGACGTTGTATACAGGCTTGGGTTTTCGCTTCGCGACAATTTGTTTGCGTGATGTACAACATTCACGCTATACGGCGCGCGCTTCCTTGGGACATTTGTATATGGAGCGGCAAAAAGGCTTCGTATTACCAACCAGCCCTGAAGATACCTTGTTTCACGTCGCCATGATCAATAACAACGATCTGGTCGTCGCAAATGCCCAGCATCCCAAAATTCAAGGTTTGCTGCCCGCATGGCATAAAAAATTATTACCTGACACACGCAGTTTCATGATTCTGCCCTTAGTGGTGAACCATAAGCCGCTGGGTTTCTTTTACGCCGACCGCGTGCACACCGCCGAAGAAGGCGTACCCGCTGATGAAACTTCTTTGATTAAAACTTTAAAAAGCCAATT
>CAYPNW010000253.1:1836-3530 GCA_964411965.1 uncultured Burkholderiaceae bacterium | reverse complement strand
TTAGCGTGCGCGTAAAAAATAAAGTCTTCCCCCGTTTTGCCAAATCTTGTTTGGCATCGCTGGGAAAAACGCGACAAATTGCCATATAAAATTCGAAGGCGAACTTTGGTCGCAGAGCGTGGTGCGGCGCAATACGTTAAAATCAAAGCCCAAATCATCCCGTCTTCTCTCCCACCACTGATGAATGCTCCACTTCAATTGCAGGCATTGTTAAGCGAACAGCCACCCACCACCAACGCCAACCGTGTGCGTGAAATTCCGTACAACTACACCTCGTTTTCCGACCGCGAAATTGTGATTCGCTTGCTGGGTGATGAAGCTTGGGCCTTGCTCGATAAATTACGCAGCAAACGGCAAACCGGACGTTCTGCACGCATGCTGTATGAAGTATTGGGCGATATCTGGGTAGTACGCCGCAACCCCTATCTGCAAGACGATTTGTTGGATAACCCAAAACGGCGTCAGGCTTTAATCGATGCGCTGAATCACCGCTTGCATGAAGTTGAGAAACGCCGTATCGCCACCATGTCTAATACGGCGCAGGAAGTGGATGCAGAACGCAGCGAAAGCGTCGAAGTCTTGGTGCAAGCGGCCAGAAAAGCCGTGGCCGCCTTCTCGCAAGAGTTTCGCGACACCTATGATTTGCGCAAAAAAGCCAGTCGCCTCTTGGCAAAATACACGGCGAAAGACAACATCAAATTCGATGGCCTAAGCCGTGTCTCGCACGTGACCGACGCCACCGATTGGCGCGTGGAATATCCGTTTGTCGTGTTAACGCCCGACACCGAAGACGAGATGGCCGGTTTAGTGAAGTCGTGCATTACGTTGGGTCTTACCATCATCCCGCGCGGCGGTGGCACCGGCTATACCGGCGGCGCGATCCCTCTCACGCCTTTATCGGCAGTCATCAATACAGAAAAATTAGAACAGCTAGGCGCAGTCGAAATGACGAGACTACCCGGCGTTGACCGCGACTACGCGACGATTTATTCCGGCGCTGGCGTGGTGACCAAGCGCGTATCAGATGCAGCAGACAAAGCGGGTTTTGTGTTTGCCGTTGACCCAACCTCCGCCGAGGCTTCCTGCATAGGCGGCAATGTGGCGATGAATGCGGGCGGCAAAAAAGCGGTTTTGTGGGGCACGGCGCTGGATAATTTAGCGTCGTGGAAAATGGTCGACCCGAATGGAGATTGGCTCGAAGTCACGCGTATCGAACACAACTTGGGCAAAATTCACGACGCGCCGTTTGCCAAATTTGAATTAGCTTGGACACATCCCGGTGAGAAAGCGCCATTTAAAACCGAGCAACTGGTGATCCCAGGCCGCACCTTCCGCAAGGAAGGCTTAGGCAAAGACGTTACGGATAAATTTTTGGCGGGTTTGCCCGGCATTCAAAAAGAAGGCTGCGATGGATTAATCACATCAGCGCGTTGGATTTTGCACAAAATGCCCAAGTTCACGCGCACGATTTGCCTAGAATTTTTTGGCCAAGCGCGTGAAGCCATTCCTAGCATTGTCGAAATCAAAGACTACCTCGATGGCGAAACAAAAAAAGGCGGCGCGATCCTTGCGGGCTTAGAACATTTAGACGAGCGTTACCTGCGCGCTGTGGGTTACACCACCAAATCGAAGCGCGGCGTGTTGCCAAAAATGGCGCTGTTCGGCGATATCGTCGGTGACGATGAAAATGCCGT
>CAYPNW010000253.1:0-1736 GCA_964411965.1 uncultured Burkholderiaceae bacterium | reverse complement strand
AATAAGCTGGCACTGATCAAAGAACTCAAGACGTTTTTTGCCAAAGAACATTTGCCGCTAGGGAAAATCGACGACGCCGAAGGCGACGATACCTTAAGCACCGAAATTCTCGCTGAACGCGTTCAGCAAGCGAACGTGCTATTACACGAAACCGAGCAACTATGGTCGTATTTGCTTACCAATCTCGATCAGCCATTGGCCAATGCAAGCGCCCAACTAGTGGCCTTAGGTTTAGCAAAGTACGAAAACATGTTCGCGCAGCGCGTGCAGACTCAGCCAGATGCCTCGGTCTTCTCGATTTTGCAGGATCGCAGCATTCGGGTTTCTTGGAAGGCCGACGTGCGCGCCGGTTTGCGCCAATTGTTCACGGGCGGCGCATTTAAACTGATACTCGACGAGTGCAGCGCCATACACAAAAAGGTGTTGCGTAGCCGCGTGTTTGTCGCGCTGCATATGCACGCGGGCGATGGCAATGTGCATACCAATTTGCCGGTTAATTCAGATGACTACGACATGTTGCAAGTCGCTCATCACGCGGTCGCGCGCATTATGGTGTTGGCGCGCTCCTTGGATGGTGTGATCTCAGGTGAGCATGGCATTGGTATTACCAAGCTGGAATATTTAAATGAAGATGAGATTCAAGGTTTCCGCGATTACAAATTACGTATCGACCCGGAAGGGCGCTTTAATAAAGGCAAACTTTTAAACCTGCCCGAGTTCGCTGCTGATTTACGCAATGCGTACACACCGTCATTCGGTTTGATGGGGCACGAATCTTTAATCATGCAGCAAAGCGATATCGGCGCAATTGCCAATAGCGTGAAAGACTGCCTGCGCTGCGGTAAATGCAAACCAGTGTGTGCAACGCACGTGCCACGCGCGAATTTGCTGTACTCGCCACGCAATAAGATTCTTGCTACTTCATTGTTAGTCGAAGCCTTCTTGTACGAAGAGCAAACACGACGCGGCATCTCTATCAAGCATTGGGAAGAATTTGAAGACGTGGCCGACCACTGCACTGTCTGCCATAAGTGTTTAACGCCGTGCCCAGTGGATATTGATTTTGGCGACGTCTCAATGAATATGCGCAATTTGCTGCGCAAAATGAATAAAAAGTCCTTTAACCCTGGCACCAGCTCGGCGATGTTTTTCCTGAACGCGAAAGACCCCGCGACCATTAAGGCAGCGCGCCAAGTGATTTTTGGGTGGGGTGTTACTGCTCAGCGTTTTGGTAATACAGTACTAAAAAAAATCGCAAAAAAGCAGACCAAAGCGCCGCCAGCCAGCTTGGGCAAACCTGCCGTGCGCGAGCAGGTGATTCACTTCATCAATAAAAAAATGCCGGGTAACTTACCGAAGAAAACCGCACGCGCTTTGTTAGATATTGAAGACGACAAGATCGTGCCGATTATTCGCAACCCCAAAACCACCACGGCGGATACGGAGGCGGTTTTTTATTTCCCCGGTTGCGGCTCAGAGCGCTTGTTCTCGCAAGTTGGCTTAGCGACGCAAGCCATGTTGTGGAACGTGGGCGTGCAAACGGTGCTGCCGCCAGGCTACCTTTGCTGCGGTTACCCACAGCGCAGTGCAGGGCAATTTGATAAAGCCGAGAAAATCATCACCGATAATCGCGTGCTGTTTCATCGCATGGCAAATACGCTGAATTACCTTGATATCAAAACAGTCGTGGTGTCATGCGGCACCTGCTACGACCAAATTCAAGGCTATGAATTCGA
>CAYPNW010000252.1:0-3546 GCA_964411965.1 uncultured Burkholderiaceae bacterium | reverse complement strand
GTGCGGATAGCCTATGCCGATGTTGTGTGTGCTGACGAAAAACTTTATGCCATGCGTTTCATCAATCCCAATTAAAACACATGGGCTCATTCCTTCACTGAGGAAATTTGCGGAAGCCTCGATTAGAGTACTTACCGCTTAAATCGTTCCCTCACTGCGAGCGTTATTAACAGCTCTTGTAAATAAGGTGTTTTTATATACTGCCTAAAAAATGGTAACTAATATGGCAATTTGCGCTTTATTTTAAAGCGGATCGATAAATATACTAGTGCATGTATATACTTTATGGACTACCTTCCGGTTTGGTATTGATGAAATTCACTGATAATGATAGAGATCAAAACCTTTCACAACAGAGACAAAACAAGGCTTACGCAACAGACACTGAGAAAAGTAAAAACCGTTGTTCTTAGCCTTCGTTCTTTCTCTGTGCCTCTTTTGTAAAGCGACGCTTTACCTCTGTGTTGAGGGGTTTTTTCTTCGTAATGCGAGCCTTTACTTTCATCACCACCCAACCTGAACCTAAGCTTTCATGGCTTGATCATGACATCTGCAATGGTGATATCTTCCAATGCATACACGCCGCGCGCTTCTTTCCACACGAGGGATTTCTCAATCAAAGCATTAAGACCTTGTTGCACGCTGGTGACATCCGCTCGCACAGAGTCTTCTGCACCGCGCTCTGCAAGCACGGCCTTGTAACGTTGCAGCGTGGCCGCTTCAAAAGGTGCGTAGTCGCTGCCAGTTTCGGCCATGACTTTTAATACGGCGTATTGAATTGGCGTGAGACTGTTGACCACACCCAGCAAGGCATCATTGAGCAACTTGATTTGATGGCGAACCTCGTCAGCGAAGCGCGTCGCCACATCTTCGTCGCGTAGTTCAAGGTCGTACTTGAGTTTCACTGCGGCAGCGCCGAGTATTTCTGGTCGAAACGAGGCCTCTTCAAACAAGGCCATCACCGCTTTGGGATCAAGTTGTGCACTGAATTCTTGGTGCGCGCAAAACCAGTCGATGTAATCTTGTCCGAGCAAAGGAAAAGGCAAAATAAACGCGCCGAAAAACGCTTGTTCTTTGCTGTTTCTTAACATGGCTAATTTGGTTTGGCTGGAACCCGTCGCAATAATATGCAGACCGAAATGCAGACTGCTATTGATTTCATCACGTGCCGCTTTCAGCGCAAATAAAGTGTCATTGCCGTCTTTCGTTGAAATCGCGTGTTGCGCTTCATCGATAATCAAAGCGATGGGTTTTTGCGTTTCGTCAGATAACGCCGCCAACGCCCCAGAAATCGAAATGCCTTGATTGAGGCCGACCCGATCTAAGGAAAAAGTCATGCCGCCTACACTCACTTTATCCATGCCAGCACTTTGCGCGAGGCGTTTGATTACGCCGTCATGCTTGGCGAGTTCGCTACGAATCGCCGTGATAATGACTTTGCCAGGATCAGCCTGCTTGTCTTCCCACAAATCCGCGTAGATAACGATAGCACCCGTGGCTAGTATTGCTGGGCGCAAATCTTCACGAATAAAGGTGGATTTGCCCGTGCGACGTGGGGCGGAGAGAAATAAACCAGAGTTGGCGCTGGCGCCCGGCGACACCGTCATCACGCGCTCAGCAAGTTTTTTTGCCAGCGCTGTGCGGTGAAAGACCGTTTTACTTTGTATCGTTTTTTTGGACACAAATTCACCTTTACATGAAATTATAGTGAATTATAGGTGATTATTTTTTTAACGCTAAAATTTATAGTAAATTACATACGATTATATTTAATTATTTTTTGTCGCTCTCGGTTTTGGTTTTGCTAGCCTCAAGAGTTTTGAGCGCCTCGATGCGCTCAAGTTCAGTTTTCAGTGCGGCAGGTACTGAATAGCCAGGGAACATCCGCAGAAAATCGCGCCATGCCAGTCGGGCTTCCTCAACACGGTTTTGTTTGATCAAGGAGTCGATCTGTTGTAGGCGTTCTTTTGGCGCGACTGCATAGCTATCGTGAACATGAGCGGGCGCTGCAGCCGGCAAAGGTGTTGCGGCAGATTCTCTCTTGGTGTTGTCAATTTCTCGCGCACTCACCTCAGCTTTCTCCGCAGATTTCTGCAATCTTGGCGCTTGCGCGATGGCGGCGGATTGCTCGCGATTTTCCGTCAATGAAAGTTGACCTATCTCGGACGTACTCTGTGCGCTTTTTCTCGGCATTGCGAGTTCGCTTGGCTCGGCTGGAACGTTCGTCTTACTTTGTCGATCGGCGACTGAATTGGCGACTGAATTTGCTGCGCCAGACGCAAAACGGCTACGCCCACCTTCAACCACCGCGGCGCTGGGCGCCTCTACCGGAGGTGGCGGTAGTGCAACGACCGCGGGCGCTTGCGCCTTCACTTCTGTCAAAGGTTTAGCGTCGTCACGCGCGCGGCCCAAGTTCGCTGCACTAAGTTGAATGCTTTCTGGTTTTGATGCAAGGCTGGCTTTTTTCTCGTGCTTGGCTTGTTCGGCGAGTCGTTCCGATTCAGCTATTTTCTTCGATCTACTTTCCTCCCTGAGCGCAATTTGCGCGGCTTTCTCCTCGGTGTTGCGGTTTATTGCGCTTGATTCCGTATCAGTATTTGAACGCACCGCTTGCTTTGCCTTGTCGTTGGTAGAGGATTCGGTAATGATCGCGGAAGCAGGACTAGGAAGATTTGCGCTCTTTTCCAAAGTTAAAGCGCTTTGATTCGATCGTTGAATTGGCGGTGTATTAGAAGCCAAAGCAATTTGCTGCTGATCGGTTTGAAACGACTCCGACTGCCAACGCAAACCAATTGAGATAACTAATAGCAGGCTGGCCGCAATGGCAAACATTGCAGGCCATTCACGTAAATAGTGGCGCGTTGGTTTCGCTTTCTCGTCTGGCGTCTGCGCGTCATTGGCGGCCGCAAGTGTAGCTTGCTGCGCTTTCAATTGTTCACATCTAGCGGCTTCGTCGCGGACACTTTGCTCCGCCCGCTTTTCGGCATCAAGCTTTTCTTGTGCGCGTTGCAGAATGCTCGCTGTCAACGTATCTGGCGGGTCTTCGCCGAGCGCAAGTAAATCGATAGCGAGTTGATCTTCGTGTTTCAAAAACGCGGCAAATTCGGCGTCCTTGTCTTGAATCGGCTTAGTCATGTTGAATTTCCTCCGCCGCATTTGCTTCGTTCATTGAATGAGCAATCGGCTCAGCAAGCTGGCGTAATTTGCGCATGGCATAGCGCAGGCGGCTCTTGACGGTTTCTACTGGCGTCACTGTGACTTGTGCAATTTCTTCCAAGCTCATCCCACTAAAATGTTGCAAAGCCAGCGCTTCTCTTTGTTCGCTGGGTAGCGCTTTGATGGCCGCGTTCAACCAAGCTAATCGCTGCTTGCTATCCATTTTCTCTTCCGCTGTGTCGACAGTTTGCTCTGCATTCACGACATCATCAAAAACCGCCTCGCCCTCATCGCTTTGCCCGAGTTCGCTTGCCAACAGTGTGTGTCGATGGAGGCGCAATTGGTCAATCAATTTGTTGCGCGCTATTTGAAACAGATAAGTACGAAACG
>CAYPNW010000251.1:2031-3548 GCA_964411965.1 uncultured Burkholderiaceae bacterium | reverse complement strand
TGCTGTACTGAATGCGCTTGCGGCGAACCTGGTTTCGCGAAGTAAGCAAGATTTTGTGCGATCAGTTGAATTTGATTGCCAATTTTCTTGAAGACAGCGTGTTGCCCGTCGCCCATTTGGCTGCCGTACAAACCACGCTCACCGATGCTGTTAGTGATGTTGTAACTAAAAAAGAAGGGCTTATTGAGTTGTTCGGGTTTGATTTCCATCCACACTTTTTCATCCTTTTGGAACAAGGTGAAAAAGCCTTTCATTTCTTTGGCGTCTTTAATCACTTCTTTGTAAGGCCTTAAAGCGCCAGCAGGGGCTGGTGGAGTCGGCAAGGCAGTGTTGGCGATGGAATTCTGCGGGACGGCGGTGACGGTCGTCGTCGGCGTTGCTGGTGCAGGAGTCGGTGGCGTTGGCGGGGTTTGCGCAAATGCCACGCCATTGACCACGCACAACGCAGCAATGCTCATAGTCTTGAGTTTGAAATTCACCTTGGTTCTTAACACGACGATCTCCCTTGTATGTAAATAAGTTTGAGTTTGCACTCACGCAAAATTGCCTTGAGTTTAACCCGCATGATTTGATCATAGTTTGGACATTTAAGTTTCAGAAAATGAAAAAAATTTTGATATCTCGAATAGTTGAATAAAAAAAGCGGTCAAGGCAAAAACCTGTGACCGCTTTAATTTTTTTGCGTATTAGCTTAGATGGGTAAGGGCATCATGGCTCGCGGCAGAAGCAGTGTGCCATCGTCACATAGCCGGTTTGGCTCTTGTTTAGGTCAGCTAACCACCCTAATTCTTTTAGGATATCGTTGGCTGCTGCTGGTGGTAAACCGGTTGGCACCAATGCGACGTGGAATTGATCAGCCAAGATTTTTGCGGCTGAGCCGCCAAACATGTTCAAAATACGATCAAATTTTGATGGCTCGCGCTCGATGTAGCTGATGCGATAATCTCCCGTCAGTTTGGCTCTTGTGGCGGCCGATTTGATCGCATCGCCATAGCTGCCTATGGTATCGACTAGGCCGCGCTCTTTCGCTTGCTGGCCTGTCCAGACGCGGCCTTGCGCCACCTCATTGATTTTGGCCTGTGTAGTTTTGCGCGCTTCGGCTGCCTTGGTCGTGAAATCGAGATAGATATGATCAATGCCTGCCTGAATCACTTCGCCAAAACGGGGATTCAGTGGACGCAAAGGGTTGAAGGCGTCGCCCATCCATGTGGTCGTCGTTCCACCTGTGTGGATACCCAATTTCTCGATGACTTTGTCGGCCGTCGGGAAGATGGCAAACACACCAATAGAACCCGTAATGGTGGCTTCATCAGCAAATACTTCATCGGCCGCCATGGAAATCCAATAGCCGCCTGAGGCTGCCACATTGCCCATAGAAACGACCACGGGTTTGCCCGCTTTGCGCGTGAGTTCAAGCTCGCGGCGTATCAGTTCTGATCCAAACGCGCTGCCACCAGGTGAATCGACTCGCAGCACAATCGCTTTAATTTGGTCATCTTCACGTGCTTTACGAACCA
>CAYPNW010000251.1:0-1931 GCA_964411965.1 uncultured Burkholderiaceae bacterium | reverse complement strand
TCGACTCGCAGCACAATCGCTTTAATTTGGTCATCTTCACGTGCTTTACGAACCAAGTTGGCTGTGGAAAGCCCGCCAATCGCGCCTGGAGGGGCATTGCCATCACTGATCTCGCCAGCGGCAATAATGACGCCCACGCCTTCGCCAAAAACTTGTGGTTTTTGCTTGGACAAATATTCTTCCAGTCCAATTTGTCGGAAGCTTTTTGATTGTTCGTCTTTGCTACCTTTGCTAATCATCAATTGGCGCATTTCGTCGCGCGTCTTTAAGCCATCGACTAGCTTCAGATTGAGCGTCATTTTGGCGATATCGCCGCCTTCTTTTTTCAGCAGCTCGGGTAAGTTGTTGATACCTTCCATCAGGGCACCGGCCGGCAATTTACGTGCTTTTTCGACTCCATCGGTATAAATCTTCCACATCGCGCCGTACAAAAATTGGTCGGCTTCGGCCGCAGCGGGGGAGGGGCCATTAGCGATGTAGGGTTCAGCAAAACTCTTGTACGTTCCTACCTTCAGAACATTGACGGTTACGCCAACTTTATCGAGTGCGTCTTTGTAGTAATTGCGATAGCGTCCAAAGCCATTCAACATGACCGTGCCCATTGGGTGCAAATACACTTCATCAGCATGCGCGGCCAAGAAATACTGGCGTTGGTCATAGCTTGAACCCCAAGCGATCACTTTTTTACCGCTGGCCTTGAAACGCCCAAGTGCTGCGGCGACTTCGCGCAACATGGGCAAGCCCGCGCCTTGCATGTCGTCGAGTAACAAAATGACGCTACTAATTTTGCTATCCTTGGCCGCGGCGTCGAGTACTGTGAGCACCTCACGCAATTGTGTCGATTTTTTCGTCTCGCCTTGCGCTTCAGCTAACAAAGATTCGCGCACACCACTTTCATGTTGTTCGACTAAGACACCTTTGATGTCCAGCACCAGCGCCGTTTTATCGTCGAGCTTCTTTCCACCGCCCGATAAAATTGCAATCAGGAAGATGATGACGATAAACAGAAAAATAAAATTCACTACGAAACGGCGGCTCACATCTACCGCGTGCCACAGCTTTTTAACACCTGTGCCGAGGGCGGCTAAGGGGGAAAATGACATAAAAACTCCAAATTTTTGTAAAGAACTTAAACCAAATAGCTAACTTATTTTTGACTAGATTTTGTCTATTTCAGGCAATTTTGTTGCTGAAATTGCATTATATGCTGGCCAACATTTATTCCGGCCATACTGTGGTGAATATCTGTGCCAAATGTGCGCCAGCTCTCACCATTGCATCTTCCTTGAGTTTCGCCATGGTTTTTTCATATTCCAGTGGCAATGCAATAGACCAGCTATTTCCTCTTTGGTTCGGCGTACTCGCACTAAATTGTGTACTTGCGAAGGCAAGTTTGGCGTCGCGCAAGGCATCATTTGCCCACCACGTTGACCATCGTTCGATGGGTGCATTAGTTTTGGCGACAGTTTTGGCTTTTTGGATCAATACGTCGTTACCTTTACCACGCTTCAAAGGCACGGGAATATCGTCCCACAAGGCATGGAGGTTGCCGCAGGGGCATTGCAAGGCATTGCCGCCGACCGTGTGCGTGCCGCGGTCATAATTACCTTCGTCTGGGTTGGTTTGTTTGCCTTCCTCATTCAGGTACACGGAACCTACATGCAGAGGTTGGTGGATATCGCCTACCAAATGCGCCAACATCAATACAGCTTCACGCTGATCTTTGATGTTAAACGGCGCAGGTGCGGGTTTTCCCTGCAAGACCGATATTGCCGCGTTGATCGCATGCACTACGTCTCTATCGCTGCTGCCAACCCGACCTTCTTTATACTCGTTATGCTGCAAAGCTAAATTCGTATAGTGGTATTGTTTGTGGCAGCTTTCTTCATCGAAAGCCGGCTTGCAATCGCTGTGATTGCGCTTCGCATAAT
>CAYPNW010000250.1:0-3557 GCA_964411965.1 uncultured Burkholderiaceae bacterium | reverse complement strand
ATTATGCAAGTAGAAGTCGAACGTGCCGCCTACCAAGCGGGTGTCAAAGCCAGTATGCCGACTTGGTTTGGCGTGGGCGCTTGGGGTTTAGTGGTGGGGGTTGCCATGATCGAAGCCGGTTTGAGTTTGCCGCAAGCCTTGGGCATGACCTTTATTGTCTTTGCGGGCTCGGCACAGTTAGCGTCCTTGCCGTTGATTGCTGCGGCGGCGCCGATCTGGGTGATTTTTTTGACCGCGCTCGTGGTGAACCTGCGTTTCGTGATTTTTTCGGCACTGCTTGCACCGCACTTTACGCATTTGCATTGGCGGGTGCGCACCCTCATGGGGTTTTTCTCTGGCGATATTACGGTGGCGCTTTTTATGCAACGCTTTCCCGATTTCTCACCTGCTGAGGGCAAGCTCGCCTACTTAAAAGGCTTGGTTTATCCGAATTGGTGGGCTTGGCAGGTGGGCTCTGTGATTGGTATTTTTGCTGGCAGCCAAGTGCCAGAAAGTTGGGGCTTGGGGTTTGCGGGCACGCTCGCCATCATTTGTATCATGCTGCCTCTGGTGATGAGTCGTGCTGCGGTGATTGGTGCAATTGCCGCGGGTGTCGTGGCAGTGTTGGCGGCGAATTTTCCGTATAAATTGGGTTTGCTACTCGCCGTCTTGGTGGGTATGAGTGTTTCTATGGCCGTCGAAGAATGGTTCACGCCGGCAGAGGCGAATCCGCCAAAGGAAAGCAGCGAGGTTGGCAATGAGTGACATTGAAGTGTGGCTGGTGATTATCTCGCTGGCGCTGGCGACCCTCATAGCGCGCAGCTCGTTCTGGCTGGTCGGGCACAAAATTAACTTACCAAAGCGGGTGCAAGAAGCATTGCGCTACGCGCCTGCCTGTGCACTTGTAGCGATTATTATTCCTGATCTTTTGTTAAAAAATGGCGAACTGGTCACGAGTTGGCAGAACCCACGCCTCATCGCGGGTATCGCAGCCACCATTTTCTTCTTGCTTAATCGCAGTATGCTCCTCACCATTTTGTTCGGTATGTTGGTCTACACTGGCATGCGTTTGTTTTAGGGTGTACACAAAGCAGACCTTGGCGTTGTTGTTTATGTACTGTGTACGGTATATTTTAATAGCGCTTATAAATAAAGCGCAAAATGGATTGTTTTTATGCATACTCCCTATTTTTATCGTATTAGTCGACGTGTTGCCGACGATTGAAGAAAAAAATTCAGAGCAACGGTACGCGTCGCCATTGAGCGAAGTTTAAAAATTGGCACAAGCCAGTGACAATTAATTCGCATAAAGCGCGATTTGACCCCAAGCAGCAACAAACAAAGTGCTATGGTTGCTTCTTTCGGTTTGGTAAAATGCGCGCTTGCCATGCATTCGCAAAACTGGGTTCAAGATTCACAATACCTGCGTGCCCGGTTTTACTCCCTGTGCCATGATGCAAGCTAGCGTTTTACGGTTTTTTGACAGCATTCTTCAATTTCATCAACACCAACGACAGCCTTCCTCCCCATGCAATTTAATCGACTCAGCGAACTCATCGCCACGCAGCAACTGCAAGGCAAACGTGTATTTATCCGTGCCGATCTCAACGTACCGCAAGATGAGGCGGGCAATATTGCCGAAGACACGCGCATACGCGCCTCGTTGCCAGCGATACAGCAATGTTTGGCGGCCGGTGCGGCCGTCATGGTGACTTCGCATCTAGGTCGCCCAACGGAAGGTGAATTTAAGCCGGAAGACAGCCTCGCACCCATCGCCCAGCGCCTGAGCGAACTGCTCAAGCAGCCGGTAACGCTAAAACAAAATTGGTTAGATGGCGTGGATGTCGCGGTCGGACAAGTGGTTTTACTGGAAAATTGCCGCGTCAATCGCGGTGAGAAAAAAAACGATGACGCGCTCGCCAAGAAAATGGCAGCACTTTGCGACATCTACGTGAACGATGCCTTTGGCACAGCACATCGCGCAGAAGCAAGCACCCATGGCATCGCTAAATATGCGGCGAAAGTCTGCGCCGGTCCGTTAATGTCAGCCGAACTTGATGCCTTAGGCAAGGCGCTTGGCCAGCCTGCGCGCCCGCTGTTGGCGATCGTGGCGGGCTCTAAAGTGTCCAGTAAGTTGACCATTTTGAAGTCGCTTGCGGCAAAGGTCGATCAACTGATTGTAGGTGGTGGCATTGCGAACACGTTTATGCTGGCGGCTGGTCTAAACATCGGTAAATCATTAGCCGAAGCGGACTTAATCGATGAAGCCAAAGCCATCATCGACATGATGCGTGCGCGGGGCGCGTCGGTGCCCATTCCCACGGACGTGGTGTGTGCGAAAGAATTTTCAGCGCATGCGGCAGCAACGATTAAAGCCGTCGCTGATGTGGCGGATGACGACATGATTTTAGATATAGGCCCAGTCACCGCGGCCGCGTTTGCTGAACAAATCAAACAGGCTGGCACTGTCGTTTGGAACGGTCCGGTGGGTGTTTTCGAGTTTGATCAATTTGCCGAAGGTACTAAGGTTTTGGCGCACGCGATTGCTGATTCCAAGGCATTTTCTATTGCTGGCGGTGGTGATACGCTGGCGGCCATTGCTAAGTATCACATCGCTGACAAGGTGGGCTATATCTCAACGGGTGGCGGCGCATTCTTGGAGTTTTTGGAAGGCAAAACGTTGCCTGCGGTAGAAATTTTGTTAGCAAGGGCAAATGCGTAGTTAAGCGCTAAGTGTTCGACTAGGTTTGTTCAAAAAACAGCAACATCTTTTTATTTGTCACAAAAAAATAATCAGGAGACACCATGTCACGTGGAACCAAAATTGTCGCAACGATAGGCCCAGCATCAAATGATTTAGAGACTTTAAAGAGGATGCTGCAAGCGGGCGTCAATGTGGTTCGATTAAATTTTTCGCATGGTAAGGGGCAAGATCATATTGACCGCGCCGCGATGGTGCGTCAAGCCGCAGCAGAATGTGGCCGCGAAATCGCCATCATGGCGGATTTGCAAGGGCCAAAGATCCGCATCGGCAAGTTCGAAAACAATCCAATTCAGATCGCCAATGGCGACAAGTTTATTCTTGACGCCGATTGCGCGTTGGGCAACCAAGAGCGTGTTGGGCTCGACTACAAAGCACTGCCGCGTGACGTGAAGCCGCGCGACGTATTGCTGTTAAACGATGGTTTGATCGTACTCGTGGTGGATAAAATTGTCGGTAATGAAATTCACACCACAGTAAAAATTGGCGGCGAGTTATCCAACAACAAGGGCATTAATCGCCAAGGCGGTGGCTTGACGGCGCCAGCGTTGACGGCAAAAGACATGGAAGACATCAAAACAGCCATGTCGTTTCAAGCCGATTATGTTGCCGTGTCATTTCCTAAAAATGCGACCGACATGGAAATGGCGCGCCAGCTCTCCAATATTGCTGGTGAGCCATTTGGTCACAAGCCGATGATGATTGCGAAAATCGAACGCGCCGAAGCAATTCCGCTGTTGCAAGAAATTTTAGATGCCTCGGACGGCATCATGGTGGCGCGGGGCGATTTGGCGGTGGAAGTTGGTAATGCAGCCGT
>CAYPNW010000249.1:0-3562 GCA_964411965.1 uncultured Burkholderiaceae bacterium | reverse complement strand
GTTTTGCCTTGTATGACTCCATCACGTCACCAAGCGACGACACTTACGCGATTGCCTATGTCGTGCCTGATCGCGTGATTCCCGTGATTTTTGTACCCGGGGTGATGGGGAGTAATTTGGCTAAAAAAAATAAGAAAACGTCAGATTCGCAAGCGCCAATTTGGCTACTTAATTCATTGGAAGGAATGGCGCAAGATTGGATATTGACCAAAGCAAATAAAAGAAAGGAACTCCTCCGTCCTGAGGTGACCGAGGTCTACCGAGGCGGCAGCATTTCCGAAGGGACGATGCAAACCAAAGAAGAATTGCTACGGCGCGGCTGGGGCGAAGTCGGTTACACCAGTTACGGCGACGCCCTACTTTGGCTAGAAAATACACTTAATGAATCGCACAGCCCACTCCAAGGTCAGCGTGCCAACCTCATTGGCCAAGCACTTGAGGGTGCCATAAAAATGGAAGCCGTGACGCGTGATGAAGTCGCGCTCAGCTATAAATATCGCCTTCCCGTGCATGCTGTGGGTTACAACTGGCTCGATTCCAACGCCCAATCCGCCGAACGTTTAAAAACCAAGATTAATGAGTACATTGCGTTTTACGCCAAAAACTTCAAATGCGAACAAGTCATCGTGGTCACCCATTCAATGGGTGGCTTAGTCGCCCGCTATTGTTCAGAAAACCTTGGCATGAGCAATAAAATCTTGGGCATTGTGCACGGTGTCATGCCCGCGATTGGTGCAGCTGCCGTGTATCGGCGTATGAAGGCGGGCACCGAGAATCCAAAGGCGGGAAGCTTCTCGCTCGGCAATTTAGCAGGCGGCGCGGCCAGTCATGTCTTAGGTGGCGATGCAGCGGAAATGACAGCGGTTTTATCTAGCGCCCCCGGCCCCTTGCAGTTGTTGCCCTCAAAAGAATACGGAATGGGCTGGCTGCAATTCCATGATGGCAAAAAAGAAGTGCCACAATTTCGCTTACCCAAAGCTGACCCTTACAGCGAAATTTACACCGTGCGCGGCAAGTGGTGGGGCTTGTGTGATGATCGGTTAATTGATCCGCGTGATACCAAGAAGGAGAGAATTGAAAAGGACTGGGCTACCTTTGCCGATGTAATAAAAAGCGACGTAAAAAAATTTCACGAAGAACTCAGCAACAAATACCACCCCAACACCTATGCTTTTATCGGTGTAGACGACGCCCACCGCGCCTACGGCAAGGTGCAATGGACACTAACGCATAGCAATCACCTCGATAATCAGGGTGGCTTACCCGACAATCTCTTAAATGCGTCCTTCAATCGCTTAGCGGGAATCGGCATCGAATCTCCTTTACGTGAACCTAAAAGAGGCGCTGCCGGTTTCGATTATCGCCCGCAAATGTTCATGGAAATCAGTCGCGCTGATGAAGCAGGCGACGGCACTGTGCCACACAAATCAGGTGCTGCCGTGAAAGACCATGCCAAGGGGTATTTTGAATTGAAGCGCATAGATCATGAAGGCGCATACAAAAGCCCTAACGCCCATGCTCGTGCCGCGACTTTGCTAGGCATTCTTAAGATCGTGCAACGCATCAAAGCAATACCGGGGATGGTCTATAAATGAGAAGCCGCCGCCCATCGCAGGTGTTGTTCGCGCGCATTGCACTGTTAAGTGTGTTGACACTTGCCGCCTGCGACAGAAAAACCCCGCCATTAACAGAACAGGAACAACGCATCATGACACCACTCATTACGCAATTACAAACACACTGCTTTGGTCGCTTCTTGATTGATCTGCCCGTCGGCGTACAAGTCGATACCAGCCAAGATGTGGGTTACAAACATGACGTAACGATTGAAGTCAACGAAACCAACGTAAGTCTTAAAAATTTCCAAGACCGCATGAAAGAATTAGAAGCCAACTACCGCGCAAAAAAACACCGCGAAGGGTGGGATTATTTTTACGATGTGCGAACACCTACTGCGGACATATATGTATTTGAAGTACTGGAAAATGATCTTCATCGCACAAGGAATAATAGAGCGATCGAAGGCTATAAATGGTCAGATAACACAATCATTCAGATGCGCACGAAAGCATTAGATGTTTCTGACCCTGAATCGCAAAACGACCCAATTGGCAAACAACTACGCACGACTACCGGAGAAAAAAAAGCCCTGATCACAAAACTACTCAACCAAGCCAACGGTCGCAAGGACAACGAGATTCCTACGTCGCCCGGTTTGTGTTTTAAGAATGGTTTTTTGGCTATTCCAGCAACTGATGATGAAAATTTTGACGCGACGGTGAATTTTAAAGGCTTGCCGGATGTCGAACTCAGCTTTAATAGCAACCCTAGTTTGGGTGGCGACGAAACGCTTTTAGAACGCAAGGATTTGGATAAGTTACTCAAATTCAGGCATGGCAACTTATTACGTAAAGGCACTGTGCCACTTGCAGGCATCAACTTGACTGAAGAGTGGTTGATGGAGGCTAATCAACAATACGAAAGCAAACCACAAATTCGCGGACATTACTTCGCGCTCGAAGGTAACTCAAAAAATGTGGACTATCACGCGCCGTATTTTGATCTCAGACTTGAAACTGGGCGCAGATATAACGTCAATAACGAACTCAAAGAACCCACAAAATCGTCCCTCTCTGACGCGGAAGCGCTAGCCCTATGGGATGCAATTACCCGCACCATCAGAATGCGCCCGGGTGCGTTTTGAACGTGAGAAAAAAGTCGTACAAAAAATTGAAATAACCACCGAAAAAAAACATGCCCCAACCCCCCAACGCCCTACTCAACAACCAACACCCCCAACTCAACTACGACCCCGGCTATTTACTCGACACCGTCATTCGCCACCTCGGCCTTAAAAACGATGCGGCCCTCGCCCGTCGTTTAGAAGTCGCGCCACCTGTGATTAGTAAAACCCGCAACGGTCAATTAGCCGTGGGAGCAAGCATGCTGTTGCGTTTGCATGAAGTAACCGATATCTCGATTAAAGACTTGCGTGCTTTGATGGGCGACAACCGAGCGAGCTTTCGTTTGGAAGATGCGCAATATGTGCAACTTACACAGGCGAATGCTGATGCGTCTGCCACATCAAGAACCGCGCCTTGAGTGGGTATTGAGCGAGTCTTGAACGTCGTATTTCCTATACAAATTTCTTATACTCCCTTTTTTTTGTTTATTTATAGGTATCTTTGCGCTTTATGTATAAGCATCTTTAAATAATACAAGATGATGTATATCATTTCGCGCTCAACGTCACGTAATCATCATCAATGTCAAAGTGCGGTGTTCTTCTTCGACAGCACCGACCCACAAACGATCCCCGAAGACCGCACTAGCCGTGTCACGCTTGGCGGCCTTGGTATCCGCTTTCACGGTGCCCGTGCACGAGAAGCGCAAGATAGTATTCAAAGCTTACATGCCCAACGGCGTTTTCGCGCCAGTGTCGCCACGGTGCTATCCACCGATTACAAAGCCAAACAAGCGGTGGCCGCCAGTGTGCCGAGTGCTGGCGCGGTGGGTGGCGTGAATGCGCCGGTGTTGGAATCTTATGATGTGCCCGGTGCGT
>CAYPNW010000248.1:0-3568 GCA_964411965.1 uncultured Burkholderiaceae bacterium | reverse complement strand
ACGCGTTTGGTTGAGCCTTCACGGATCGCTTTGATGTCGCGCGACTCTTGCAAAATCTCACGTGAGACATTCAAGGGTAGATCGTTCGAGTCAATAATCCCTTTAACGAAACGCAAATACACAGGCATCAATTGTTCTGCGTCATCCATGATGAACACGCGCTTCACATACAACTTGATCCCGCCACGCTTGTTTCTATCCCACATATCAAATGGCGCGCGAGTTGGAATATAAAGCAATTGCGTATATTCATTGCGGCCTTCAACGCGGTTGTGCGTATGGGTGAGTGGCGCAGTGTAGTCGTGCGAAATATGTTTGTAGAACTCGGTGTATTGCTCTGGTGTGATGTCGCTCTTGCTGCGCGCCCACAATGCACTCGCTTGGTTGATGGTTTCTAGTTCTTCTTTTAAGACTTGCTCTTTCTTCTCGTCATCCCATTCTTCTTTTTGCATTTGAATAGGCAGCGCAATGTGATCCGAATAATTACGGATCACCGACTTTAGTTTCCAAGACGAGAGAAATTCGTCTTCGCCTTCGCGTAAATGCAAGGTAATGCTTGTGCCGCGCTCTGGCTTGTTAATGGCTTCCACGCTGAAATCACCCGCGCCTTCTGATTCCCACAACACGCCTTGATCTGCTGGTGAGCCAGCGCGACGAGAAGCGACGCTGATCTTGTCCGCAACAATAAAGCCTGAGTAGAAGCCCACACCAAATTGACCGATCATAGCGGCGTCTTTTTGTTGGTCGCCCGATAATTTGCCGAAAAATTCTTTGGTGCCTGATTTAGCGATGGTGCCTAAGTGCTCGATGGCTTCGTCGCGCGTCATGCCAATGCCGTTGTCGGCAATCGTGATGGTGCGCGCCGCTTTATCAAAGCTCACTTGGATTTTTAGTTCGCTGTCGTTTTCAAATAAGCTGGCGTTATTGATTGCTTCAAAGCGCAACTTGTCGGCGGCATCTGAAGCATTGGAAATCAATTCGCGGAGAAAAATTTCTTTGTTGGAATACAAAGAATGAATCATGAGTTGCAATAATTGCTTAACTTCAGCTTGAAACCCTAGGGTTTGTTTTTCTGACATAGTGACCTCTAAGTGGATGGAAATTACAGGAATAAAAAACGTGTGACCATAGAGGTAGGGATGTTTAGGTTTTTTTCAAGATCTGCGTTTATAAAAAGCGCAAAATACGCAAAAAGTGGTGTTTTGTCGCTTTGTGCTTGCCCTACGCTATGTGCCGTGCGTTTGTCATCAAACCGTAGCCAGTTTTAGAGATAATCGCGCGGGCTGCCGAATTCCTGATATGCGCTATTTAGATCATATTTTGCATTGCAGCATGTTATAATCGTCGGTTATCTGAATTCCTTTCCATAAAAGCAAAATACCCATTATGTCCACTACAAAACGCGCCATACGCAATATCGCCATTATTGCCCACGTCGATCACGGCAAAACCACGCTGGTTGATCAACTTCTTCGCCAGTCCGGCACTTTCCGCGAGAACCAGCAAGTGGATACTCGCGTGATGGATTCCAATGACTTGGAAAAAGAACGTGGCATTACGATTTTGGCGAAAAACTGCGCGGTGGAATACAAGGGCACGCATATCAACATCGTCGATACCCCAGGCCACGCGGATTTTGGTGGTGAAGTGGAACGCGTTTTGTCGATGGTAGATAGCGTGCTGTTGCTAGTGGATGCAGTTGACGGCCCGATGCCGCAAACGCGCTTCGTCACGCGTAAAGCCTTGGCATTAGGTTTGAAGCCGATCGTTGTGGTGAACAAGGTTGATCGTCCAAGCGCACGTACTGAATGGGTTGTGAACCAAACTTTTGAATTGTTCGATAAGTTGGGCGCGAACGACGACCAATTAGATTTCCCAGTCGTGTATGCATCTGCTTTGAACGGCTATTCCAGCTTGGACCCAGAAGCCCGTGAAGGCAATATGGATCCACTATTTGATGCCGTCATGCGCCACGTACCTGTGCGTGAAGATGACCCGGATGGTCCATTGCAATTGCAAATTTCTTCTCTCGATTACAACTCTTACGTGGGTAAGATTGGTATCGGTCGTATTACCCGCGGTCGCGTAAAAGCCTTGCAAGACGTGGTCATTATTGATGGTCCAGAAGGCACGCCGCGTAAAGCGCGTATCAATCAAGTATTAAATTTCAAAGGCCTTGAGCGCGTTTTGGTTGACGAAGCAGTCGCTGGCGACATCGTATTGATTAACGGGATTGACGAGTTGGGTATCGGTACCACCGTTTGCGCGGTTGATACGCCAGATGCCTTGCCTTTGTTGAAGGTGGATGAACCAACCTTGAACATGAATTTCATGGTTAACAATTCTCCGTTAGCTGGTCGCGAAGGTAAGTTCGTGACAAGCCGTCAAATTCGTGATCGCTTAGACCGCGAATTAAAAGCTAACGTTGCGCTTCGCGTCACTGATACGGGCGATGACACAACTTTTGAAGTGGCAGGCCGTGGCGAATTGCACTTAACAATTTTGATCGAAAACATGCGTCGTGAAGGCTATGAATTAGCCGTGTCACGCCCTCGCGTGGTGTACAAAATGGTGGATGGCGTGCGCCACGAGCCGTTTGAAATGTTGTCTATCGACGTAGAAGAGGTTAATCAGGGTGGCGTGATGGAGGAGTTAGGTCGTCGCCGTGGTGACCTGCAAGACATGCAACCGGATGGTAAAGGCCGTGTGCGCTTGGAATACCGCATTCCCGCTCGTGGTTTGATTGGTTTCCAAGGTGAATTCATGACCCTGACGCGCGGTACAGGCTTGATGAGTCATATTTTTGATGAATACGCACCAGTCGATAATTCAAAAGGCGACACTATCGGTGGCCGTCGCAATGGCGTGTTGATTTCTCAAGATGATGGCGCCGCCGTTGCCTATGCGATTTGGAAATTGCAAGATCGTGGCCGTATGTTTGTTAGCCATAACGACCCTGTATACGAAGGCATGATCATCGGTATTCACTCACGCGACAACGATTTGGTGGTGAACCCAATTAAGGGTAAACAACTGACTAACGTTCGTTCGTCAGGTACAGATGAAGCGGTGCGCCTGGTTCCGCCAATTCAAATGTCCTTGGAATACGCAGTGGAATTTATTGATGACGACGAACTAGTCGAAATCACGCCTAAGAGTATTCGTCTGCGCAAGCGCTACTTGAAAGAACACGAACGTAAGAAAGCATCACGCGAAGCTTAAACCAGCTTGATTGCCTGCTTCTAAAGCGGTCGGCAAAAAAATACAAACCCGTTGTCGTGCAAGTGATATGCACAGCAGCGGGTTTTTTGTTGTGCTCAATTTTTGCGCAATGAAAATTGAAAATATATATACTGCCAATTTTTTAATTTTTTTTGTGCTTATTGCGCCTTGAAATAAATCGTTTCAAATATTTACTGGATGGAGTAAATAAATAATCAATTCTTTTTAAACGACGAATTCACTTTAAATCAGACGGCAAATTCGGTTGGAACGCATTACCCGAAAGCAGGTTATACGCCATCCACAGCGCTAAACCACCGTACACAATACGCGGCACCCATTCTGC
>CAYPNW010000247.1:1477-3580 GCA_964411965.1 uncultured Burkholderiaceae bacterium | reverse complement strand
ACAAACGTGGGGCCGCCCGCTTCTTCAAAGGCATTCACGTCTGCCGTGCCGTTGGGATACACACGCGTGAGTAAAGGAATCACGGAAGACAATTCATCAAAGTCTTGCCAATCAATCAGAATGCCTGCGGCGCGCGCGACGGAAATCCAGTGAATTGTGTGATTGGTCGAACCGCCAGTGGCCAGTAAAGCAATAACCGCATTGACGATGGTTTTTTCGTTCACTACGTGGCCGATTGGGCGGTAATCACTGCCGCTCTCCGTCAACTGCAAAACGCGTTCGACTGCGGCATCGGTCAACACATGACGCAAGGGATCAGCCGGATGCACGAAGGCAGCGCCGGGCAAATGCAAGCCCATGGCTTCTAACAACATTTGATTACTGTTTGCCGTGCCGTAAAAAGTACAAGTACCAGCGCTGTGGTAAGCGGCACTCTCTGCTGCGAGCAATTCTTCTTTGCTGGCTTTGCCTTGTGCATACCGTTCACGCACGGCGGCTTTTTCTTTATTCGACAAACCCGAACCCATGGGGCCAGCGGGTACAAAAATCGTCGGCAGGTGGCCAAACGCCAAAGCGCCTATCAATAAGCCCGGCACAATCTTGTCGCAAATACCTAGACACAAAGTTGCATCAAATGCGTCGTGCGATAAGGCGACTGCGGTGGCTTGCGCAATCACATCGCGAGAAAACAAAGACAGTTCCATACCAGGGCGACCCTGCGTGACACCGTCGCACATGGCAGGGACACCGCCCGCAACTTGTGCCGTCGCGTTAAAGCGTAATGCCGCCTGCTTAATTTGATCTGGGTAAGATTGGTAAGGCTGATGCGCCGACAACATATCGTTGTAAGCGGTGACGATGCCGATATTCGGGCGCTTGGCTTCGTTGAGCCAAATTTTGGAAGGCTGATCAGCCGCTGCATTGGCATGCGCCTGATTAGCGCAAGACAAACTCGCGCGGCGGGGGCCGCGGTGCCGCATCTGCTCTAACCTTGCCAAATACGCGGCACGTAAGTCCTTGCTGCGTTCGGTAATGCGCTCAGTCACGCGCGCAATCACAGGGTTCAAGGGCGACTTGCTTGGTTTCGATGCGGAACTCGTCATAGGAACTCACTTTGCGGTTTGTTCAAGCGCACTATATCGCTTGAAAGTTCATTTTTGGGGCGGCGACCACTAACTACAAAGATAGCACAAAATCCAAATTTTCTGTAACAAACTTTCAGAATCGATGATTATTATCGTTATTTTTACCAAAAAATGAAGAAATGCCGTAATGAAACTACATTTTAAACAAAACTATGCCATAATCAGTTCAGCAAGAAAGCGTTATTTTTTAGCGTATAGAATGGGTATGCAAGCACTACTATCACCCAAACCCACTAACGACACGGAACACGCTAGCGTGACTTTTCTGCCCGCAACTGACTAAATTTTTGCATCCACTTTAAAGCGAACCAACCACTTTTCACGGAGTTAGCATGGCAACATTCGTATTGTTTGGCGGCACGGGCGATCTTGCTAAGCGCAAGATTATTCCGGCTTTGTTTAGCGCGTTTGTTAATTGCAGGGTCGATAAAGACTTTAGTTTCATCGGCGCAGCGCGGGAAAAAATTGACGATGCGGAATTTCGTAAACGCGTTGAAGCCAGCATCACCACCTACGCCAGCAAAGACGGTGCGCCAGACCCGGACAAAGTACAGGCATTTTTGGCTCTCACTTTCTATGCAAAAATTGATGCCCGCGAAGCGACCGACTTTGAAAGTTTGAAGCAACGCTTACACACCTCAGAAACCAATGCGACCCTGTTCTACCTCGCCACTGGCCCCGATATTTTTATCCCGATTGTTGAACAACTATCAAAGCATGGGCTAGTTGAAGGCAATGCGCGCGTGGTGGTGGAGAAGCCGCTGGGGCGCGATGCACAGTCGGCAAAAGAAATTAACCAATCACTGCGCTGCTACTTAAAAGAAAACCAAATCTATCGTATTGACCATTACCTCGGTAAGGAAATGGTACAAAACCTGTTGGCGCTGCGTTTTGCCAATCTGTTCTTGGAACCTTTATGGAACCGTAAGTGGATACAAGACGTGCAAATCTCGATTGC
>CAYPNW010000247.1:0-1377 GCA_964411965.1 uncultured Burkholderiaceae bacterium | reverse complement strand
GCAGAGATTACGATTAACTTCAAACCGATTCCGTATTCCATTTTTGGTCAATCTCAAGGGCCTATGCGCTCGAACCGCTTGGTGATTTCTTTACAGCCGGAAGAGAGTGTAGAACTGTTCATGAAAGCCAAAGAACCAGGCGAAGGCATACGCTTGTCAGATGTGGCCTTGAACTTGGATTTTGCCGAAGCCTCGAACCAGCGGCGCGTAGAATCGTACGAACGCTTGTTGCTTGACGCGATGCACGGCGACTTAACCTTGTTTGTACGCGATGATGAATTAAGCGCCGCATGGGAATGGATAGACCCGATTATGAATGCCTGGAAGAACGATAGTGAAGGCCTCAAATCTTACATCGCAGGTAGTTGGGGCCCCGCAGCAGCGAGTTACTTATTGGCGCAAAATGGGGCGGCTTGGGGCGAAGAGTTTGTAGATAACTAGGCCGGCATAAGACAAGCGTTATTTCGTTTATCAATTTTTTTAACTGCGACATCAACAGAGCACAATTGGACAAACCTGTGGCAACCATGCACTTTCACCGTTACGACAACTTCTCTGAACTTTCGGATGCGCTTGTCAAACAATGGTTAGCGATTATTGATATGGCAGCATTGGTGCGGCTTCCCAGCACTTTTGCGCTGGCAGGTGGCTCGACACCTGCGCCGCTGTATCGCGCGCTAGATCAGGGATTAGTGGAGCGATCTGCTAGCGGCGCGCAACTTCAAGTCAAACTGGTTGCCACCGATGAACGTTGGGTCGATGATGCCGACCCACAAAGCAATGAAGGCCTGTTCAAACAATGTATGGCTGCGTCCTACGAGAAGCAATGGCAATTAGTGTCTCTCAAGAATCGTGCAGAAACACCACAAGACGCCGCCTACCTCATCGACGCCCATTTGCGCAATGAGTTGCCGACACCGTTTAACGCCGTGCTGCTTGGCATGGGTACAGACGGGCATATTGCGTCGCTTTTTCCTGGTGCGCCAACTGAACATTTCGCATTGACCTGCTTAGGCGCCTTGCATCCGCAAACCCAGCAAAGCCGCATGTCTTTATCCTTGCCGCGCTTAATCAATACCGAGCGGATTTGGTTGGTAATTACAGGCGCAGAAAAGCGTGCTGTGCTTGAGAGCGCCCTAGAAACAAAACTTCCGATTGGCGCATTGATCCGTGGGGCGCGTTGCCCCATTGATGTGTTTTGGTGCCCTTAGCCTTTGAACTGTCGCCAACTATGAACGCATTTTCCGTCATCGGTAATCCCCAAGGTAGCCCGCCAGAAAAGGGCTTGCTGGCACGCATACGCACAGCCAGCACGGCGCTCAGCCGCGCGGAACGCCAGGTTGCCGAGTTCTTACTGCAAAAGCCGCACGATGCCTT
>CAYPNW010000246.1:0-3581 GCA_964411965.1 uncultured Burkholderiaceae bacterium | reverse complement strand
AAGGCGAGAAACTCGGCTTTTAGAGGCATGCTTACTTGGTTAATGCTGAGATGCTCGTAACGTTGCGGTGCAAGCACCAGTACCCGTAATTGCAATGCACCAAAGCCAGCATGCGTTTTTACAAGTTCGAGCGACACTTGTTTTGCTTCTACATGCGCTTTCATTTCAAATGTGGAATAGGCGCCTTGTTGCCACGCATTGCTTGCACCATCGTCGGTTTGATACTGCCAATTTGCCTCGCCATTTTCTCTGATCACCATCAACAGATCGATGTTATTCAAATCATTTTTATTATCTGTACGCACACCAACCTGCATGGGAATGCAGCTCGGTGCAGCTAAAAACATGGGTGTTGTTTCGGCTTGATTGTGCTGCAGAACCGTATCTCCTGCGACACACCAGCTTTTATTCTGCACGTCGTACCATGTCTTACCTGCCTGATGTTTTGGTAAAGCCACGTAGCGCTTTTCTTGTGCAAGCTCGACAAATGGTGCTTGCAAGATCGCAGGGCCGACAAAGAAAAGATCGTCTTTCAATTCAAAATCGATAGCGGTGTCGTGATACCAGACCGGCCTTAACATGGGATCGCCCTGCGTGGCCTGAAGAACAAATTGTTGATACAAATACGGCAGTAATTTATAGCGCAGGCGAATGTATTCTGTGACTATTTTTGTGGTGAGGTCATCGCGTGTCCACGGTTCTTGATCGGGTTGTCCGGCGATTTTATGGTTGCGTAAAAATGGAAACAAAAAGCCTAATTTATACCAAGCCCGCATTAGTTCGGCGCTGGCACTTAAGGCAAAACCCGGTACATCTGGGCCATTAAACGGCATACCAGACACCGACAGATTTAAGCTAAGCGGGATGCTGCCTTTCATGTGATGTTCGTTTGCCATATTATCGCCCGTCCATAGCGCCGTATGACGCGCTGAGGACAAGAACCCGCTGCGCGAGATAATAAATGGACGCTCGTCAGGTTTGGCTTGCAACAAGCCGTCGCGCGTAGCAACTGCCATACCTAAAGCGTATTGGTTATGCCAGGCTTCGTGTGGCAGGCGCCCGTAAGAAAAACGCATATCATCCAAGGGCACAGAACCGGTGGAGGGATCATTCATATCAATCCAATAGCCGGAAAAACCCAACTTGGTAAACTCGCCCACATGTTGCGCCCAAAACTGTCGCCCTTCGGCTAAAGAAAAATCGGGGAAGACTGTATACCCAGGCCAGACATAACCAATGAAGTCATCACCTTCACTCGTTTGGCAAAGAATGTTTTTCTTTTTGGCTTCGGCATAAAGCGTGTAGGCAGGATCACGGCGTAAGCCAGGGTCGAGTATGGGCACCACTTTGTAGCCACGGTCTGTCAGCGATTTGAGTTGCTGCTTAGGCGCAGAAAAATGCTGCTGATTAATGGTAAATACGCGAAATCCATCCATGTAATCAATATCTAGCCACAAGCCATCATTGGGGATTTTTCTTTGTTCGTACTCGCCAGCGATACGGTTTAAGTCTTCAAAGGATTTATAACCCCAGCGACACTGTTGATGCCCTAGCGCCCACAGCGGCGGCAAGGGTGTGCGGCCTTGCAAGGTTTGTAGTCGTCGTATCAAAACATCAGGTTGATCCGCCAGCAAAAACCACACGTCAGGCTGCCCATCACGCGAACCAAAAAATAACTCAGGCACGAAAGGTCCAGCGCCCGGTTGAAAAATTCCTTCGTCAGCACCTGTATTCATGAAAACCGTATAGGGATTATCGACGACGATAGCCAACCACTTACCCTGCGTTTTCATGATCAGCACAGGAAAACTCGCGTACATGGGATCGGTGCTGCCATTTTCGATGCTGTCCCAAGCGAAATCAGCAAACACATCGGTATTCCAAAACTGTGTGCGTTTTTTCGATAGTTCGAAGCCGATATTTTTTTCACCCATGCCATAAAAACGATCTGCGCTTGAATACGGAAATGTCCATATCCATTTGCTTCCGCACACTCCAAAGCCCCGGCTTGGCGCAGACTTCAGGAGTGAAAGACCAGATGACGCCAAGTGTAATTCGCCTTTTTCATTAATTCGCAAAACCGCGTCAGATGGCGTACCAGCGAACTCATGGGGCGTGAGCGTTGCAAAGCTATGACTGCCGTTTGGCCAGCGAGCGCTTGCTACGCGCACCCGAAAAACATTTGATCCATAATCCACTACGGCGAAACTCTGCTTCGTTCGCCCCGCGTCGGCGCCAAATACAAAATTGTTACTGGTCTCAACTTTATTGAACATGATGACGCAAGACTCCTAAAGGCAATTCGAGAAAAACGACGTAAAACAACGCCAAAAAAGTAGTTTAACTACACATGTTTTTTGAGTTTTTACGCTAAGTTATTGATTAAATTAACTATTTAATTGAAATATCTAATGAATTTAAAGATAAATTCACGTAAATTTTTAAAATATAATTGAAATTTTACTTCAATCCGTGTACATTCACCCAAGCAATTTATAAAAATAGTAGGGAAAAAGCGTGGAACAAATGCAGCGGCAATTCCTTCACGAAAAATGCTTAGCCTGAGCTTTACCTTAGCTTAACACCCTGCGCACCAAAGAAAAAACACGAGTTTGCTCTCAAAACGTCGACGAGCAACCAATTAAAACATGAGACGACCGCCCACGCGGCATGGAGATTTACATGGCAGATGTAAGGCTAAATGGCGTTAAAAAAGCCTACGGCGACACCACAATTCTGCGCAGCATCGACTTAGAAATCCGTGATGGTGAATTTATGGTTTTCGTCGGCCCTTCCGGCTGCGGCAAATCAACACTCTTGCGCGTGATCGCGGGTCTAGAAGACATTACGGGTGGTGAACTCAAAATCGGCGGTCGCATCGTCAACGACGTACCACCTGCTGAGCGCGGCATCGCCATGGTCTTCCAATCGTATGCCTTGTACCCGCATATGAATTTGTACGACAACATGGCATTTGGTCTGAAGCTGGGCAAAATGCCCAAAGATGAGATTGACCGCCTTGTGCAACAGGCGGCGAAAATTCTACACATCGACCATTTGCTCGACCGCAAACCCAAAGATCTCTCCGGCGGACAGCGTCAGCGCGTCGCCATTGGCCGCGCTATTGTGCGCAAGCCAGACGTCTTTCTGTTTGATGAGCCTCTATCAAACCTCGATGCAGCCCTGCGCGTGCGCATGCGCTATGAGTTCGCCAAACTGCATGAAGAGTTAAAAACCACTATGGTGTATGTCACGCATGACCAAGTGGAAGCGATGACCTTAGCGGATAGAATTGTCGTGCTTTCAGCAGGCCAAATCGAACAGGTAGGAACGCCTTTGGAGCTATACGGCCATCCAAATAACATGTTCGTTGCTGGCTTCATTGGTTCGCCTCGCATGAATTTTATTGAAGCGGAATTTGTTGAAGGCAATGCGCAAAGCGGCGTAGTCAAGCTAGGAACAGGTGATCTTATTCGCTGCAATTTGGATGCATCTGCTGGCAAAGCGGGTGACAAACTCACCTTAGGAATACGTCCCGAGCACTTCATCACAAATACGCAAAACGTGCACGACAATTTGAT
>CAYPNW010000245.1:0-3590 GCA_964411965.1 uncultured Burkholderiaceae bacterium | reverse complement strand
AGCACTGTCTGCGGCTCGTCGCCTAGACACAATTGATTTGGAAATGGAATAAGCAGCAGAAGCTCAGTTTTACACATACTCCCTAATAATAAACATTTTTCTCTATGTTTGCGCTTTAATATAAAGCGTAATGAAATAAAACTAGGGGCGGTATAAGAATTACCATGCTAGTTTAGGTTCAGTGTTGATGAGAAACAAGGGAAATCAAAAACCTTACCGCAGTCGCAGAGGTCGCGAAGATTGAAGATTTTCTCTGCGCCCTTCGCGCCTTTGCGGCAAAGCTTTTTAGAGACCTCTGCATAACTTACTGCGCGGCCGAATTTTGGACCTGCGACTCCGGCTACCGTGCTCGCTGTACAGTCGTACAGGTGCGCTTCTCGAACCAAACTTCGACCGCTCGCTACAGTTGTGCAGAGGTCTCTTTATTTTGTTATCTCAACGTAGCGGAAAACCACGAGTCGAGCGCCGCACAGAAGCAGACCTTACTTGGCCTCAGATTGCTTAACGATGATTTTGGAAACCAAACCATAATCGACCGCCTCTTGCGCTGTCATCCAATAATCGCGGTCAATGTCTTCCAAGACTTTCTCTAAGGCTTGGCCAGATTCACGCGCGATGAGTGCGGCAATCCGTTGTCTAATTTTGACGATTTCGCGCGCTTGAATGGCGATGTCACTCGCTTGCCCGCCGAACCCGCCACTTGGTTGATGAATCAAAAAACGCGTGTTGGCCAAACAAAAGCGTCGCTCTTTCGGCACGGCGAGGAACAGGCTCACGGCGGCACTACCGACCCAGCCCGTGCCTATCATATTGACTGGTGTATCAATGAACTTCGTCAAATCGTGAATCACATCACCTGACTCCACATGCCCGCCCGGTGAAGACACCAGCATTGTGATCGGCTCTTTTGATTCTGCTGCGAGTGCAATCAACTTACTGCTGACATCGGCGGCCATTCTGTCGTTCACCGTGCCGAACACAAGTACAGTGCGGGATTTAAAGGCTTTTTCATCCAAAAAGCTGCTGCGCGGTGTGTCTTTGATTTCTGCTTCGTCTGACATGGTGATTTTCACTTTAAAAAAGGGGAACAATGTAAATAGGGATTATCCTAGAAACGGTGGTTGAACGGGTTCGAGTGTGCATTTTTCCGGCCCACTGGCAAGGCACGACGACGACGCAACCTCCACGTTGATAGGAGGAGTAACGATGTCCAGCGGGACGGAAAAGTGTGCAATCGAGCACGTAGCGCGTTTAACAAATGACGGGGAAGTTACCACTGGTTTCTGAAATAAGCGAAGGCTTACTTCATCTATGAAGCGGTCAATCGCCGTTTCTAGGATTATAAGCCGCAATGCAAGAGCACCGACATCATGCTAATTGTGCCTAACTCCATCCCGTCAATCGGTATCTCTAGCTGATCATTGGGTAAACGTGCACCCAGCACCACCAAAAGCGGTAAAAAATGTTCCATGGTCGGCACCGCGAGGCTGGCATCCACACCTAACTCTTGATACGCGACGCAACGATCAAACGACCCACTCAACATTGATTCTCGCATCGTCAGATTAAATTGATGCGCCCAAGTTTCACCCGTCGAATTGGGATTCATGCGGCGCAAATTGTGCACGATATTGCCGCTGCCACATATCATCACGCCCTGTTGACGTAAGTGGGCTAAACGTTGGCCTAATTCGAAGTGAAATTGCGGCATATCGAGCACCGCCTTTTCGAAATTGAGACTTAATTGAATAATCGGTACAGTCGCTTTTGGGTAGGCATGGCATAACACCGACCACGTACCATGATCCAAACCCCACGACTCGTCTAACACCACCGGCAAAGGCGCGAGAGTTTCAGCGATCTCGCGTGCCAACTTGGGGTCGCCATTTGCTGGATATTGCATTGCATACAGCGCTGGTGGAAAACCACCAAAATCGTGAATCGTGCGCGGCTTAGGCATCGCAGTGAGCGCCAAACCCTGTGTGCACCAATGCGCCGACACCATCAAGATGGCTCTTGGTTGCGGCCAGCGCGCACCCAGTTCTGCCCAACATTGGGTATAGCGATTTTTTTCCAAAGCATTCATCGGACTACCGTGGCCGAAGAAAATTGCTGGCATGGTTTCAGGGTTCACAATTCATCCATAATCAAAGGGCTTACGTAAAATTGCGTTGGCAAGGCGCTAAGCCGCAGGCAGCATAAATGCTAAGGCAAGGCAAAGCAAAGCAAAGCAACGACGCTAATATCTGTATTCCGTAAGCTTTTCATCAAATTTGTCGCCGTTTATCAAATCGTTTTACCCGCATCAAATGGGCGCACCGTGCGTCAGTGCACGAATCAGGTAAACTACCTTCACCAGCGCAACGAAGACCAAGCGCATTGCCTTCCACTATGGAGTTTACCTTGCTTAACCTGCAACTCAGCGACGTTAGTCATACGATACAACTTGCGATTGCGCCTGTGTTTTTGCTGACGGGTGTCGGTACCGTTTTGAGTGTACTGATCAACCGCTTAGCACGTATCATTGACCGTTCTCGCGCACTGGAAGATTTGTTCAACGCCGACTTACAAGCCAGCGAAAACAGCCTGCTTAGCGCGGAACTAAACGAACTGTACGACCGCTCACATTTAATCAACCGCGCCATTACGTTAAGCACCACTTGCGCGTTGCTGATTTGCCTTGTGATTGCCGCGTTGTTTTTGGGCGACGCCACGGGTTTAGGGTTAGATAAAATCATCGCTGCCCTCTTCGTCTTGAGCGTATTGGCGCTGATTGGTGGGCTGATGTATTTTATTCGCGAGATTTTTGTTGCCACCAAAACCTTAGACCGCCAGCGCGAATACGGGCGGCAACGGCACCGTCGAGCGCCCCACTAAAAGCAAAATGCCGCTAGTGCAAGGTCGGAAAGTTACACGCGGCATCACGCGCCACAAAATGCAAATCAGCAAACCCAGAGCGCGCCAATTCGCCCGTGTTATCTGTATCGGCAGCGACAGCCAATAAGGTCGGTTGTGCCAGATCAGTACCAAACGCTTGCACTACATCAGCAAAAACGTCGCGCCTTTCCATCACCCACTGTCCGGCTAATTCGGCACCAGTCTGTATAACGACAATCAGTGCGCGATCCGTATATGCACTCACCTGCTTGGTGCCCTTGGAGTACCGGTTATCCCATACGTAATTGAGCGCAGCATCAGGCACATTGCTGCCGTAGATACTGCGCGCCATAGACAATTTCATACGCGTAGAAAAGCTCATTGCCTCGCTAGGCAAATTAAAAGTCACATACACGCGCGCCGCGTAATCGTCACCCTCTTTGGTGGCTAAATTCGCTGTCTTTAAAGGTGCATCTATGCGCCAGCGCCAACACAAAATCGGCTTACTTTTCAGATCGAAATCCAAGGGGCGCGCCAACAAAGCCATACTGGCATTTGCCACTGCCTCAATCGCATCCACCCCATCCCACAGCAAACTACGGTAACGCGTAGGCGGCACTTTTTCGTTTAAACGTATCAATTGCCAAGGCGAACCGGGCAATGCGTTGGTCTTGGCTGGCGTTTCGATCTTGAGCTTACTTTCCGCTGTCGCG
>CAYPNW010000244.1:0-3626 GCA_964411965.1 uncultured Burkholderiaceae bacterium | reverse complement strand
GCGGGTCTCAACGTTAATTACGGAATTAACCTCTCGCAACAGGGCAAACATGCGGAAGCATTTCAAGCCTATGAGCGCGCCTACCAATTGGGCAAGTCGGTGGGTTTGCCAAGCATACAGTCAGTGACTGCGCTCAATATTGCTGATTACTATTTAACCCAAAAAGACTACAAACTCGCTGAGACTTACGCGCGAGTTTCCTTGGGCATAGCGCGCCGCATTGACGAAAAACAAAACATTGCTGGCGCCAGTATCAACTTAGGCTTGGCGCTTGGTGGTCAAGGCAATTTGAAGGAAGCGGCTTTGTATATTAACGAGTCCGTCGAATTTTTTAAAACAGCAGGATGGAAAGCAGAGCTCGAAGCCGTCTATGGCGAAATAGCGAAAATGTATGAACGCAATCGCATGTACAAAGAAGCGGTGCAGGCCTTAAAAGATCAACAGGCCGTCAGCGCGGAACTCTTCCAAGCCGACCGTGCGCGTGCGGTTGCCAGTTTGCAGGAAGAGTTCGACGCGGAAAAAAATAAAAAGAAAATCGAATTGCTTGAAAAAGAAAATAATTTGAAAGACGTTGATTTGCGTTTTAAGACTTATCAACAAATTGCCGCCATCGTTTGCATTTGCATTACGGGCATCGGCGGTGTTTTCATTTTTATCCTTTACCAAAAGGGTCGAAAAGCGAATCGTCTTTTACAAGAAGTTAACGAGCAATTAGCCTTTCACGCTAAACACGATCCTCTTACGGGTTTGCACAATCGTCGCAGCTTCGTCGAGAAAATGTCGCCACGCGAGCACTCGCCGAGTATAGAACGCCGCTCAGATGGGCGCGATTTGCCCGATTGTTTAATCTTGCTTGATATTGACCGCTTTAAATCGATTAATGATCGTTGGGGTCATGCGGCGGGCGACAAAGTCTTGAAAGAAGTGGCAGCGCGTTTAGAGAAAGCAGTGCGCGATACGGATATGGTTTTGCGCTGGGGTGGAGAGGAGTTTTTAATTTTTTCACCAAACGCAACACCAACACAAATAACAGTGCTCGTCGATCGTTTGTTAAGGACGATCGCCGATACGCCAATCGGTACTGGAACAGAGCATGTGCAGGTGAGTATTTCTGCAGGCTTTATCTCCCTGCCTTTTTCAGGCATACCACAAGAAAAAATCGATTGGGAAAAAGCCTTGAATTTAGCGGACGCTGCTTTGTACTTTGCAAAGCAAAACGGCCGAAACCGAGCGCTCGGATTGGTCACTTTATTGGCATCCTATGAAAGTGCGCTGCCCGTGATTGAAAGTGACCTCGCTTTAGCGATCAAACAAGGCTTGGTCGAAGTCGTTGATGTGATTGGTCCGGTCATAGCCGCCAAATAAAAAACGCTCATTTTGACGTGAGCGTTTTTTAAGCAAAAATGTAAAACGAAATAAAGGAAGCTCTGATTAAGTGTAGCGAGCGGTCAAAGTTTGAATCGAGAAGCGCACCTGTACGACAGTACAGCGAGCACGGTAGCCGGTGTCGCAGGTACAAAATTTGGCCGCGCAGTAACTTAATCAGAGCTTTCTAAAAGCTTGATTATGGCACTGGGACATAGTTAATTGGTGACCAAGCATAGGCTTTGCCCTCAGCACGCACGTAGCCCAAGCCAGGGAAAGAGAGGTGCGTTGCGCCAACTAAATAGCCATTTTTCGCTGCATCAGCATAAGCTTTTTTCCGTGCCACTGCCGCTTGTTTGCTATCACTGTCAAACTGGATAGTGACTGAAGGGTTCTCAAACTGCACGGCCGCAACGTGCATCAGATCACCCCACAAAACTAATTTTTGCCCGCCACTTTCAACACGGTAAATCGTGTGCCCTGCCGTGTGGCCATAGCTTGGAATGGCTTTAATACCCGGAATAAGTTCTGTCTCGCCATCAAACGCCTTAAATTTGCCAATTTTTACATAAGGATTCATCGACACCATCGCGCCTTGAAAGAAGCCTTTGTCGCCTTCTGCCGCTTTATCAAGATTGGCTTGGCTCAACCAAAAATCGGCATCGCGCTTATCGGCGCGCACGATTGCATTCGGGAACACAGGACCATTTTCGTCTGCCAAGCCACCAACATGATCTGCATGCATATGGGTGATGTAAATTTCATCAATTTGATCCGGTGTGTAACCGGCGGCTTTAATGCTTGCCACCAATTTACCGAGAGTAGGTCCAAACAGTTTTCCCGCGCCTGCATCAATCATGACAAGTTTTGAGCCTGTGTTGATGAGGTAGGCATTCACAGACGTTTCCAGTGGGCTGCTCAATTGCAATTTTTCTAGCGCCTTATTGACTTTGGCGGGAGTGGTGTTGGTCAGTAATTTGTCGACGGGTAATTGCACCGTACCATCTGAGATCGCAGTGACTTCAAAGTAGCCCAGCGTGGTGCGATAAAAACCTGGCGCAGACACTTTTGACATGGGTGCCGCGGCGTAGGCAGTGGGGGTAAAAACAGTGACGCTGGTAACGCCAACTAAAAGCGCAGCAGCGACACCGAGTTGCAAACTGGTACGTAGGAAAGGAATAGGATTCATCAGTTTCTCCAAATAATAAAATTCACGGGATAGCTTGCTTATTCCATTTCGAAATCGATTGTGTCTAGGCGACTAGCCACAGACAGTGCTGTGGCACGGCAAGGCGTAGGCAACAACGACACGATTGATTTAGAAATGGAATTACTTCCATGTACGACCACAAGTTTTGGATGGCAGGGGATTATGCCAAAACTCCCCATTCGCTGCCCAGATACGGCCTTTTGCATATCGTCGATCCTTACGAGACAAGAGCGCTGAGTAAGGATGCGCGAGTGGACTCAGATTCTTGCAAATGCACAGCAACGGTCTTTCCTACCAATTCACAATCCAAGCACGCCTGCTTTTGCTCTTCTGAAAGCTTAGCGACTCCCTCAAAGGGCGTGCAGGTAGTCGCCAAGCATCTTGCTAGCCATAAGAGTTCGCCCAATGTGTTTGGCGGTAAAACCGAACGGCCTTCGTCCATAAATTCGATTGCCTCTCGGACCTCTTTCGGTACCATGAGTTTTTTCAAAATAGTGTGGTTGACCATGGTTCCAAGATCTTCTTCCGCCTGCACACCATCTAAATGCTGTGCCACTTGCGGCTCTAAAAGGCTAGGAAATTCTTCCGCTCGCGACAGTAAATAAAAACCGCCAACCGCATGCACAATGCCCGCGAACAATGCCGTTTCAGGGTCAATTTTCCCCACATAAGGCGCCAAACTTCGTGCAATGCTGGCGGTCTGGGCTGAATGTTGCCAAAGCTGTGTCGCTTTAGCTTGAATCTTTGGGTCGGTAATCCCACTGCCAATTTGACGGATAACGATGGCGGCCACAATAGACTGTAAAGTGCGAAAGCCCAAGACGGAAACGGCATTGCGCACATTGCTTACCGTTCCACCGAAACGAGAATATGCAACGGAATTCGCAATGGCGACTACACGTGCAGCCAACACTGGCTCGGCAATAATGAGTTGCGCCGCAGTTTCTAAACTACAAGTCGGATCATCTAAGCCACGCTGAATTTGTAGCGATGCCTGTACATTGGCAGGGAAAACTAACTCGCCTCGCCCAGCTTGCATAATGATGTGTTT
>CAYPNW010000243.1:0-3635 GCA_964411965.1 uncultured Burkholderiaceae bacterium | reverse complement strand
CGAGGTCGATTCATACGATGTAGTCAATTAATGCGACAATTTGGCATGCACGCTAGGAAGAACCAGTGTACTAGTTTATTCTTTCTCGGTTCGGGTCTTGTACTCGACCTCTTTTGGAGATGACCTCATGAAGTTTACACCCACCTGTTTTATTCGTAGCGCTGCGCTAATTTCAATCGTATTTCTGCAAGCGCTTGTCTCAACCGCAAATGCCGAAAACGTTTTCCGCGTGACCGCTATCCCCGACGAATCGCCCACAGCGCTCGCCACCAAAGCCGCGCCCTTGATGAAGTATCTGGAGAAGACCTTGGGCATGAAGGTTGAATTCACACCCGTAACCGATTACGCCGCTTCCGTTGAAGCACTTGCCAACAAACAGGTTGATCTTGCCTGGTACGGCGGATTTACTTTCGTACAAGCGAATGTACGCTCTGGCGGAAGAGTGATTCCTTTAGTGCAGCGCGAAGAAGATGAAAAATTCCGCTCCGTTTTCATCACCAGCGACCCTAGCATTAAGACTTTAGCTGACTTAAAGGGCAAAAACGTCAGCTTTGGTTCGCAGTCAAGCACCTCGGGGCATTTGATGCCGCGTAGTTTCTTATTAGCTGCAGGTATCGATCCTGATAAAGACTTTAAACGTGTTGCCTACTCAGGCGCGCACGACGCCACAATTGCCGCTGTAGCGGCGGGTAAAGTCGAAGCGGGTGCATTAAATATTTCGGTATGGGAGAAATTCGTTGCAGAAGGCAAAGTGGACACAAACAAAGTGAAAGTGTTTTTTACCACGCCGACTTTTTATGATTACAACTGGACAGTGCATGCCGATATGCCCGCAGTAATGCGCGAAAAGCTAACTAAGGCATTTCTGAGCTTGGATAAATCAACGCCCGAAGGCAAAGAAATATTAGAGCTACAAAAAGCCACGCGCTTTATTCCAACTAAAGCAGAAAACTACAAGGGCATCGAGCAAGCGGCCCGTAATATTGGTCTTTTGAAGTGAGACAATAGTGCTTTTGTTAGTCGTCAAATGAAACTACGTTTGCAAAATGTCGCGGCACGGCATTTATCTGCGCAGCGTGGCAAGCCAGAGACCGTACGCGACCTCAGCTTGTCGATAGAGGCAGGCGAGCAGATCGCTATTATCGGGCCTTCTGGCGCTGGCAAGACCACACTGTTGCATGTGCTGGCTTGCGCGCTGAAGCCTAGCGCAGGGCAAATTTTTTTTGATGAACACGACCCTTGGCAAGGCGGTCGGCGTGCATTGCAGACGCTGCGCGCGTCGCTTTTTTTGGCACCGCAACTACCCCCTTTGCCACCTCGCCAGCGCGTTGTCACCGCGGTTTTGGCGGGGCGTTTGCCGCACCAAAGCTTGTGGACTAGCCTGCGTAGTTTGGTCTACCCCAGCGATATTCCCCGTGCTGAAGCGGCACTCGCTGGTTTTGATTTAGCCGAAAAGCTGTTTGATCGGGTTGATCGCTTGTCGGGCGGTGAACGACAACGTGTAGGTTTAGCGCGTGCTTTGGTCGCAGACGCGAGTCTGATGCTCATCGATGAACCTTTATCGGCGCTTGACCCAATGCGATCTCATTCTGCATTGCACACATTGACGCAAGCAGCTCGTGAACGTAATGCGAGCTTGGTCACGACCTTGCACCATGTGGAGTTGGCCTTAGAGCATTTCCCCCGCATTATTGGCATACGTGATGGACTTCTGGCTTTCGATTTACCCACCAAACAAGTCAGTAGCGCGCACTTGCAAGCCTTGTACGCCGAACATTTGCACGAGCTATCAAATCCGCTCGCAACGCAAAACGAATGGCCTACTTCGGCACTGGTCGCGCCGCCCGTGGTGATGCATTGTCGTTGAGCATGACGAAAAACCCCAGCAGCAGGCGTGATCCCGCTTGGTACGGCCGAGTTTTCTGGTTCGTGGCGTTCTTATTAGTCTGTTGGCCGCTGCTCGTGTTGAGCGAGTTCAAACCTTGGATCTTGTTCGACGCAAGCGCGATGAAACCCGCAATGCATTTTTTCGGCGACTTTTTCCCGCCGCAAACCAATAAGGAATTTTTGCGCACCTTGTTGCGTGAGACATGGCGCACCGTAGCAATGGCCACTGCTGGCCTAAGCCTCGCGCTGCTGCTTGCCGTGCCACTTTCTTTGGTCTGCGTGCGGGTACTTTCTCTGTCTGCGTTGACAGGTACGATGACTCCTTCGTCGGGTGTGATACGGCAATTAGTTCGCTGGCTCTTGCTGATACTTCGCAGCGTGCCGGAACTGGTTTGGGCCTTGGTTTTTGTACGAGTTGTTGGTCTGGGGCCAACGGCCGGTGTGTTGGCAATTGCGCTGACGTATGGCGGCATGTTGGGTAAAGTCTATGCGGATATTTTAGAAAGTAGTGATACCCATGCCAGTACTTCTTTAATGCGCAATGGGGCCGGGCGCTTACAGGCTTTTTTTTATGGCTTGTTACCGCAAAACGCCGGTGAATTAACCAGTTACACCGTATATCGCTGGGAGTGCGCAATTCGTTCCAGTGCTGTGTTGGGCTTTGTAGGCGCAGGAGGGCTAGGGCAAATCATGGATTCCTCATTAAAGAGTTTTAACGGCAGTGAAGTGGCGAGTATTTTGTTGGTGTTTATGCTGTTGGTGTGGCTGGCGGATGTGTTTAGCGCTGGCCTGCGAAAAAACTTGGCGTGAGGTAGCGAGAATGAATCAAGCCCACGAATCGCAGCAGAAAATCCATTCACCCAGCACCGCACATTCAACTAGGTTACCACCCAAACTTTTTAATGCGCGCTGCCGCGCATGCTGGTTAATCGTTGCCATAGTGGTTTTAGTGATCGCTAGTTTCGCTAGTTTAGATTTGCAATGGACAAAATTTCTTTCAGCGAATGCGTTGGCCAGCATGGGACGCTTTGTGCGGGAATTATTGCAGCCAGAAACTAATCACGTCTTTTTGATTAAGATTCTTTGGGCCTCGTTGGAAACGCTCGCCATGTCAGCGTTGGGTACTTTACTCGCTGCCGCGCTAGGCTTGGTTTTAGCGCTCGCTGCATCGCAAGTGACAGTGCAAGACCCAGCCCGATTTCGTGGCGTGACGCGGCTTCTTTTAAATGCCTTACGCAGCACGCCGGAACTAGTTTGGGCGTCCTTACTTTTAATTGCGGCGGGCCTTGGACCTTTCTCCGGCACTTTGGCTCTAGCCTTGCATACCTCAGGCGTGCTGGGCAGATTGTTCGCCGAAACCATAGAAAATGTCGCGCCGGAAACGGCCTTTGCATTGCGTGTGCGCGGTGTGGGCGAAGGGCGTATTTTTCTTTATGCGACCTTGCCGCAAGTGCTTCCGCAGCTCATCAGCTACAGCCTATATCGTTGGGAAAACAATATCCGTGCAGCCGCAGTGCTTGGTGTGGTCGGTGCCGGTGGTTTGGGGCAGATGCTAGCGTTCCACATGGGCTTGTTTCAAATGGCGGAAACTAGCACCGTCCTTATCGCCATGATCTTAATGGTTGCCTTAGTTGATAGCGCGAGTTACTTCAGTCGGAAGTTACTCGCGAAGTAGTTTGCCAAACTTGCTTAGTGAAGCACTGATTAAGTGCAACGAGCGGTCAAAGTTTGAATCGAGAAGCGCACCT
>CAYPNW010000242.1:0-3678 GCA_964411965.1 uncultured Burkholderiaceae bacterium | reverse complement strand
TTCCGCTTTACTTGCCAAATTTCACTCAAAAATCACATCAAAGTAGAACTCCATGAATCTTCATCTTTCTGGCCTCACGGCTGTGCTCACAGGCGGATCTTCCGGCATCGGTGCCGCCATCGTTAAAACTCTCGCAGAGGAAGGATGTAACGTCGCATTCTGCGCTAGGGGCCAAGCAAAAATTGACCAACTTTTGGAAGAATGTGGAAATCTAAGGGGAAAAGTCACGGCACGCGCTTTTGATGCGCGAGACGGAATGAAAATGACGGATTGGTTTGCGGACATAGGCGCATTTGATATTTTTATTCCCAATATCAGCGCACTTTCTGGGGAATGGGATGAAGCGATTGCCACTGACATCAATGCCACCGTCATGCCGACTGAAGCGGCGATTCCTTACCTAAAGAAATCGGCACACGCAGCACTTACCTATATAGGATCAAAAGCTAGTTCGTTACCAGCCCCCAATTCTGCTGCCTATGGCGCTGCAAAAGCAGCCATGGCGCACTACATGAAATCAATTGCTGTGCAACATCTACCAAGCATTCGCGTGAATACCGTTTCGCCCGGCGACACTCTTTTTGAGGGAGGTTTGTGGAGTACAGTGCGAGACGCAGAACCTGAAAAATATCAACAAGTGGAACGCCGCAATCCGCTTGGGCGACTTGCACGCGCAGAGGAAATTGCTCGCGTGGTTGCGTTTATTTCCAGCCCAGCAGCAAGTTTTGTGGCAGGCGCAAATTGGTACGTCGATGGAGGGTCATCGCAGTACGTACAGTTTTGATATTTTTAACGATGTATCACCACCATTAAAGCCTTGGCTTCTGTTTTTCCCACATTTCGTATTGCATGGCTGCGATCAGCCTCATAACGAGCGGTTGCACCCAACTTCAACTTTTTCTTATTGCCTTCCACTTCCAGTTCAATACTGCCATGTAGCAAGGTTAAATGTTCGGTCGCGCCGGGGTCGTGGGGGTTTGATACCAAGGCGCCACCTGGGGCGAGGGCCAGTTCGTACCACTCATAACGACCTGCAAGCTCTAATGGGCCGAGTATTTTTAAAATGTAACCCGCATGATCACCCGTCAAGGTTGGCGTCTCATGGGGTTCCAGCACACGAATTGACTCGTCTTTGGGGGTTTCGGCAGATAGCAGCTCGGCAATACTTACACCCAAAGCGTTTGCCAAGCGCCAAGCGACGGCAATCGTCGGATTCGCCTTCTCACGCTCGATTTGCGATAGCATGGATTTTGAAACGCCTGCCGTACGCGATAAATCCTCCAATGTGAGGCCGCGCTCCAGACGCATACGCTGCAAGGTCGCCCCGACTTCGGGTGGCGCGGGAGGTAGAGCGAGGTTGGTATTTGGTTTTTTCATTTTTTTACTTGCAAATGTTGTTTAGCAAAGATAATATTCAATATATTGAACTTTAGTTCTTGATATTGAATATTTCAATAAATATTTAAGAATGTGTAATTTCAAAGAACTTGTTCCATACTAACAGAATCCATTCAATAGGAGACCGTCATGACCGCAGGCCACGATAAGCACACTGAAACACAAGTTGACAGCAAGCGCGCCAATTTCTTTACTGGTTTGGCAACAAACTTAGAGGCACTACGTGAACAAGGTTTGTATAAGCCTGAGCGCGTGATTGCATCGCGTCAAGGCTCGTCAGTAGTGTGCGACGACGGTCGCGAACTTATCAATATGTGTGCGAACAATTATCTTGGCTTATCGGGCGATGAGAGCGTTGTGCAAGCGTCCATAGCAGCAACGGAGAAATACGGTTATGGACTCTCATCAGTGCGCTTTATTTGCGGCACACAAACGGTACACAAAGAACTAGAGCGCGCAATTGCTGATTTTTTAGGCATGGAAGACTGCATACTTTACGCCGCTGCCTTCGACGCCAATGGCGGCGTATTTGAACCTTTGTTTGATGAGCAAGATGCGATCATCTCTGACGCGCTAAATCATGCCTCGATTATCGATGGCATACGGCTTTGCAAAGCCGCGCGTTTTCGCTATGCCAATAACGATATGGCAGATTTAGAGGCACAGCTCATTGCAGCGGCGGACAAACGCCACCGTGTCATCGTGACGGATGGCGTTTTTTCAATGGATGGCACGATTGCAAAATTAGATCAAATTTGTGATCTCGCTGATAAATACGACGCGTTGGTGATGATCGATGAATGTCATGCATCTGGCTTCATGGGCGCGACAGGCCGCGGCACGCATGAGCATCACAATGTCATGGGGCGTATCGACATCATCACGGGAACACTAGGAAAAGCCTTGGGCGGCGCGATGGGTGGCTTCACCGCTGCGCGCAAAGAGGTCATCAACACATTACGTCAAAAGTCACGCCCCTATTTGTTTTCTAACACCTTGGCACCGTCAATTGCGGGCGCCTCTTTATCTGTATTGAAGCGCTTGTCTAGCTCAACCGAATTGCGCGATCGCCTTCACGCTAACACGGCTTTCTTCCGGCGCGAGATTGCCGCTTTGGGTTTTACCATCAAACCAGGCAGTCATCCTGTTGTGCCTGTCATGTTATTTGATGCGCCCGTCGCACAAAAATTTGCGGCACGAATGTACGAATTAGGTGTCTTGGTAACCGGCTTTTTTTACCCAGTGGTACCAATGGGACAAGCGCGCGTGCGCGTGCAGCTTTCAGCCGCGCATACGACTGAACAATTGAAAACTGCTTTAGCTGCATTTGCCCAAGCAGGGCGCGAGCTAGGCATCATCGAAAACAAATAAATAGGACAACATAATGGAAAGAATTTTAGTCATCGGTGCAAATGGGCAAATCGGCAGTGAACTGGTCGATGCCTTAGCCGCTCAACATGGTGCCAACAATGTCATCGCAGCCGATATCAGCGCAAGCAGCCTGTATGGCGCCAAAGTATATGAAATCGTTGACGTTTTAGATACACAAAGGCTCGCTGACATTGCTGAACGGTACCAAATCACGCAGGTCTACCAACTCGCCGCCCTACTCTCAGCAACGGGCGAACAAGCACCACTCAAAGCTTGGACTTTGAATATGGATGGCCTCTTGAACATACTTGAGTTAGCGCGCATACGAGGTGAAGCAGGCAAACCTTTAAAAGTGTTTTGGCCGTCATCTATCGCCGCTTTCGGGCCAAATACGCCACCCATCAACACGCCGCAATTTACCGTAATGGACCCCACCACCATTTATGGCATCAGCAAATTGGCAGGTGAGCGTTTATGCGAGTATTACTTCGAAAAATATAACATTGATGTACGTAGCATTCGCTACCCCGGCATCATTAGTTACAAATCACCTCCGGGCGGTGGCACCACCGATTACGCGATTGCGATTTTTCATGCCGCATTGCGCAACGAAACTTACTCTTGCTTCCTCGAAGCGGAGACCACCTTACCGATGATTTATATGCCCGACGCCATTCGCGCAACCATCTCGTTAATGGAAGCGCCTGCGGAAAAGTTGAGTATCCGCTCCTCGTATAATGTGGCAGGCTTAAGCTTCAACGCGCGGGAACTCGCCGCAGCGATTCAGAAAAAGCGCCCAACATTCAGCATAGAATACGCTCCAGATAGTCGCCAAGCCATTGCAGCAACGTGGCCACAGAGTTTGAATGACGATGTTGCGAGAAAAGATTGGCAATGGAAAGCCGAAGT
>CAYPNW010000241.1:2154-3699 GCA_964411965.1 uncultured Burkholderiaceae bacterium | reverse complement strand
AAAAAATTAGATGTCGAAACTAATTCCCTGCGCTAACGGTAAAGCATTGCTGTAATTCACCGTGTTGGTAGAACGGCGCATGTAGGCTTTCCATGCATCAGAACCTGATTCACGGCCGCCGCCGGTGTCTTTTTCACCGCCAAATGCGCCGCCAATTTCTGCGCCGGAAGGGCCGATGTTGACGTTGGCGATACCGCAATCACTCCCTATGTCTGACATAAATGTTTCGGCTTCCCGCATGTCAGTAGTGAAAATGCTCGATGATAAGCCTTGGGGTACTTCGTTATTCCACGCAATTGCTTGTTGCAAGTCGGTATAGCGCACGACGTACAAAATCGGTGCAAAGGTTTCATGGTGCATACATGCAGCGTGTGTCGGCATTTCTACCAAGGAAGGGCGCACATAAAATCCCGTCTCGCAGCCAGCGACTGTGACTCGCTCGCCACCATATACGGTACCTTTTTCATCGCGTGCCGCACCGAGGGCATTTTGCATTGCGTCGTAGGCGGCTTGGTCGATCAAGGGGCCGATTAAGGTGGATTTTTCTAGCGGATTGCCAATGGGCAGTCCCGCGTAAATCTTCTTCAATCGCGGCACGACGGTGTCGTAGACGCTGTCATGCACAAATAATCTGCGTAAAGTTGTGCAGCGCTGACCGGCAGTGCCCACGGCTGAAAAGGTGATGCCACGTACCGCAAGTTCAAGGTCGGCGCTGGGTGCCACGATCATCGCGTTATTGCCGCCGAGTTCGAGTATGGTGCGTGTCAAGCGCTTTGCGCAGACTTCCGCCACTTGGCGACCCATGCGCGTGCTGCCTGTGGCGCTGACCAATTTCACTCTACTGTCTTCAACCATTTGAGCACCGGTGTCGCGTGCGCCGATGATCAGTTCGGCCAAGCCTTCCGGTGCATGGTTGCCTGCAGCGTTAAAGCGGGCGACGGCTTTCATGAACAAAGCGTGGGTGGCTACGGCAGTGAGGGGTGTTTTTTCAGATGGTTTCCAAGTCACGCTATTGCCGCAAACGAAGGCGAGGGCAGCATTCCAAGCCCACACAGCGACGGGGAAATTAAATGCAGAAATGACGCCGACCACACCAATTGGATGCCACACTTCCATCATTCGGTGACCCGGGCGTTCAGAGGCGATTGTTAAGCCATACAGTTGGCGCGACAAGCCCACGGCGAAGTCGCAAATATCAATCATTTCCTGCACTTCGCCCAAGCCTTCTTGCAAAATTTTGCCTGCTTCCAAAGTGACAATCTTGCCCAAAATTTCTTTGTGAACGCGCAATTCCTCACCAAACAAACGCACTAATTCACCACGGCGCGGCGCGGGAAGCGCGCGCCATTCGAGAAACGCTGCGTGTGCGCGATCAATTTTTGTTTTTACTTCCTGTGCTGTATCGGCGCGCAACGTCGCCATGTTAGTGCCGGTGATTGGTGAGTTGCTCGCGAGATCTTTGCCTTCATAATCAGCGAGCCGGACGCCGAGTGCGCCGAGCAAGGTTTGCATTTGGGATTTCATGGGGTCTCCAAGAGTTGACAT
>CAYPNW010000241.1:0-2054 GCA_964411965.1 uncultured Burkholderiaceae bacterium | reverse complement strand
TAGCGCACAGTTTTGTAGTTCAGATTTTGTACTTTGCCTTGCAGACTTTCGCACAAGGTACCTAAGCCGCCAGAAGTGTTAAACGCTTCGTAATCGATACCATCTAAAGAGAAATGTTCGATTTCTTCCAGCGCTGAGGTTTCGCGCAAATGGCCATCGACAATCGCTTCACACGGATTGCAGTATTCGTTGATGAGGCCGTCGGTACTCCAGGTCAAATTGTATTTGAGGGCATTGTTTGGGAAGGTTGGCAACGCGCCAACCCGCATACTCACATCACGCAAACTGTCAAAACGCTTTGCTACATCGTTCGCGACAATCGAGATGAATCCTGGCGCTAAGCCGCATTGTGGAATGAAGGCGCAATCAGCACCTTCGGCCAATTGCTTCACGATACGGGTGCTTTCTACGTCTTCAGTTAGATCGAAATAATGCGAGTTTGCCGCTTTTGCTGCGCCGGCGATAATCGGTGTTAAGAAGTACGGGCAGGCAGACAAAGTGACCTGATGGCCACGAATTAAATCAGTCACCACTTGTTTATCGCCCAAATCCGCTTGCACTGTGCGCGTGTTGCGAAAACCCGCTTGCGCCACGTACTTCAAACGCTCTGGGTCACGGTCGGCGACAGTGATGTCGTAATCACCCGTGTTCGAGAGCAAGTTCAGGATCGCGTCGCCGATTTTTCCAGCGCCAAGCAAGATTAATTTTGTTGTCATTGTGTGTCTCCAGGTTGTTGTTGGGTGATTCAGTTCAAAAATGGGCAACATCGCTCCAGCCTCGTTTTGCCCCTTTGCCGACCAGTTTGCACTGGTTGCCGTGGGTTGCCTCGCTAAAACTTTGTGCCTTAGTCTTAGTTCTACAAAAATCGTGCAAAAGAAAGCCTATGGGCAGAGTCTAAAAGTGATTCAAGTCAAAAAATAGCGTGTAAAGTATCGTCAAAATGTTTGTTCATGATGCAAATTGACGTAAAAATAAAACATAACGACCAAAGGTGACGCATGAAGGCAGTTTTAGATGACATTGATAACAAAATACTGGCACTGTTAATGGATGATGCACGAATGCCAGTCACCACCATAGCGCGCAAAGTGGGAATTGCAAGAACAACTGTTATTGCGCGTATCAGCGGCTTGGAAAAAAGAGGCGTGATAGCGGGTTACGGCTTGCGCCTCAATCAATCGCTGTATCAACCTGCAGTGAAGGCCTATGTGGGCTTGTCAGTGGAAGCTCGCTTTGCAACGGCTTTAGTCAAGCTTTTGCAACAACTGCCCGAGGTGGAAACTTTATGTGCTGTCAGCGGCGCGATTGATTACATGCTGACCTTGCGCTGCGCAAGTACCGAAATATTGGACAAATTGTTAGATCAGATCGGCACGATGGATGGCGTGCGACAGACCTCAACCTCGATTATTTTAAGTAAGCGGATTGATCGTACGGCGGTGTAGCCAATTTTGCTGAAGCACGTTTGATTGGTATTGGCTGGAACAATGAAGCGCCTAACCCGATTTGCACGGCGCTAGGACGGCTAAGTGCCTGAACGCTTTATGCTTCTTTTTGAGGAATTATATATACCGCATCAGGTATATTTTAACTACGCTATATAAGATAGGCGCAAATGGCATAGTTTTTCCATAAAATGCGGGAGTATCCCGTATGCACCGATCTTAAGCTGAGAATGTAGTGCGCCTTAATTGCTACTTTGCGGCTTGCTTGGGCTCTTTTTTTCTTCAACCACAGGCTTCTTCACTGGCACATTTTCGACAAAATGGGGCGTTGCCTGCTGCAAAATTTGCAGGTGTTCTGATGCTTTGTCGATCCCACCACGCTCCAACACCATAGGCGTCTTCGATACCGCCTTTTCGCACGTTTCTTCTGCTTGAATTTCTTCTTGATTGAGAGGCACTGAGGCGGCGTGTGTCCACATTGGCAAACTGCAAACGCCGATTATCGTCATTGTTGCCAAAAATAAGCTAGCAGTTTTCATGGTCAGGAATAGTGACTTCATCGTCGTCGTATTTTATAGGAAGTGGAAACGTAGATTGGTTTTTTTCAAG
>CAYPNW010000240.1:0-3734 GCA_964411965.1 uncultured Burkholderiaceae bacterium | reverse complement strand
GATAATTGCGCGGAACTAAGCGACGACGGGCAATTGCGCTACACTTTGAGCCGCTAATTCCATTTCTAAATCAATTGTGTCTAGGCGACGAGCCGCAGACAGTGCTGTAGCACGGCAAGGCGAAGGCAACAACGACACGATAGCTTTAAAAATGGAGTAACGAGGCGACGCCGCATTGTAGGATAGTCCATATCAATTTCCCACGCCATGAATTTACTCGAACAAGCTCTGCACTACCCATTCGCTGATCAACTCCCCGCCTCTGGACACTTGACTGAAGTGCGCCCCGGTGTATTTTGGCTACGCATGGGCTTACCGTTTGCCTTAAACCACATTAATTTGTGGCTAATTGAAGATAACGTCGAGACCTCGCAAGGCAGGCAAGCGGGCTGGACGGCAGTTGATTGCGGCATTAGCGACGCCGCCACGCAAGAGGCATGGCAAAGCCTGTTTACGCCTGCGAGCGATACCTCGAACGCTTTGCGCGGCTTACCAATTTTGCGCGTGATTGCAACGCACTGCCATCCCGATCATGTGGGCTTGGCAGACTGGCTTTGCACGCAATGGCAAGCGCCTTTGTGGATGACGGCTGGTGAGTATGCGTTTGCGCGCATGATGTCAGCGGGCTTGCCAGGCTTGGATGGCACGGCGATGTTTCCACACTTTCGCAAACACGGATTGGTTTCAGCAGAAATGCAGGAAAAGATTCAAGCGCGTAAATCCTACTACCAAACTTTAGTGCCCAGCGTACCCGCACATTACCGCCGCATACAAGACGGACAGGCGATTTCTATCGGCACCCATACTTGGCGCGTGATCACAGGGTTTGGGCACTCACCAGAACACGCGTCTTTATTTTGTGCAGAATTGAATTGCCTGATTTCTGGCGACATGCTATTGCCCCGCATTTCTACCAACGTGTCAGTTTTTGCCGTGGAGCCAGAAGCGAATCCTGTGCAGCAGTATCTCGACTCTTTAAAAAAATATGCCGAGTTGCCAGACGATGTATTGGTACTGCCATCGCACGGCAAACCATTTACGGGTGCAGCTATACGCGTACAACAATTGGTCGACCATCACACTGAACGTTTAGCCGAGGTAATGGCCGCGTGCGCCACAGCGCAATCAGCGGCGGATATCGTTCCCATCATGTTTCGTCGCCCCCTTGACGCGCATCAACTGACCTTTGCCATGGGCGAAGCGCTCGCGCACCTCCATTACCTGTGGTTGGACGGAAAATTGCAGCGCGACTTGGGGGGCGATGACGTTTACAGATTTATAGAAAATGAGGGAGTATGCCAATAAATAAGGTGTTTTACGCTTATATTTAAATGCAGATAAAAAAATACCGCAGCTAGTATATATAATTGACGGTTATATTCAGGTTTGGTGTTGATGAAATCCATCAATAATGAAAAGGATCAGAACTTCTCAACACAGAGACACGGAGAAAAGCAAAAAAACCGTCGTTCTTTGTCTTCGTTTTTCCTCTGTGTCTCTGTGCCTCTGTGTTGAGAGGTTTGTTTCTTCTTCAAAACGCAAACCTTTACTTTTACCACCAACTTTTTGCAGAATCCCCATGCACCCCACGCCACTCAAAACTTATCTCAAACTCGTCTGCGTCGCGCTTTTTTGGGGAGGTACTTTTATCGCCGGTCGGATCGTTGCAAAAGAAATCCCACACATGATTGCGGCGACCTTACGTTTTGTGATTGCCTGTGCGCTCTTGCTAATCTTGGCTTGGCGTATGGAAGGGGGCTTGCCCAAGCTGAATCGGCAGCAAATACATGCGACGTTTGCCTTGGGTGCGACGGGTATTTTTCTGTATAACATTTGCTTCTTCGCTGCCTTAGAACGCATGCCCGCTGGGCGTACAGCGCTGTTTGTGGCGCTTAATCCGATAGTTACAGCCCTCGCGCTGGCAGCTTTGTTTCACGAAAAATTAGGGCGCGTGAAATGGTTGGGCATTTTGATCGCCTTTGTCGGTGCAAGTATCGTCATCACGCGTGGCGAATTTTTGGCGACGCTGCGTGATATTTCGCACTCAGTGGGCTTGGGCGAATTACTGATGTTTTGTGGTGTTTGCGCATGGGCGGCTTACACCATTCTGGGCCGTCATGCCCTGAAAGGTTTATCGCCTATCGCTGCAACCACCTATGCTGCATTGTGGGGTTTATTACTGCTCTCGTGCGGTGCAATCAGCCAAGTTTCGCAACTAGAACCGGGGCACTTTAGTTTCAAAGTCGTTGCTGCCATCGTGTATTTGGGCGTGTTTGGCACCGTGATTGGCTTTGTCTGGTATTACGAAGGGGTAAAAGCCATCGGCGCCACTCGCACCGCTGTGTTCAACAATTTGGTGCCGGTTTTTGGTGTTAGCTTTGGGGCTTTGGTGTTACATGAACCTATCCTAATTTCTATGGTGGTGGGTGGCTTGATGGTGGTGGCGGGCGTGTCGCTGACAAATCGTCAGGCGTAAAAAAAACGCCGCAAGTTTGTTTGCTTGCGGCGCTCGTTTTCTACAAATGATACGAATCCATTACATCAAAACCTCACCCAAAGCCGCGCGAAGTAAGAACGTCCATTCAAACCAAATTGCACACTTTCATACTTGAAACCATTGTCGGTTTCGTTCGCATCTTGTGACGTTGGTTTCGTATTAAATACATTATTCACACCAAAGGTGATTTTGGCGTTTTCGCTGTACGAATACGTGATGCTGGTATCGGCAGAACTCTTGGACTCGTATTGCTGGTTTGGCACACCGTTAGCTGTACCGGAGAAAGTGCCCAAGGTTTGTGGTCCAAAGTTAATGAACTTGACCTCGCCCGCCCAATTGCCATGGCGGTAATCGACCCCTATGTTCAACTTAGTACGTGGGCCACCTTGCTCAATGTACAGCCGCTCTTTTTCTGACAAGAAGACATCTTCAAAACCCGCAAATGCTGGCGGGGTTTTCACTTTTTTGACTTCCGTTTTGCTGTAGTTAAAGCCTAAATAAATGCCGTACTTACCACCCCAAAGATCGCCCTTGTAATTGCCCGTTAAATCCAGACCCTGCGTTTGCGTGTTGACCGAATTCACGAAGAACTGCGCTGATCCAACCCCTAATGAAGCCAGCGTTGCGCCCAAAGCAGGGTAGTTATCTGCATCAAAGCGACCCGACAAAACTATGCGATCCTTGATATCGATGAGGTATAAATCTCCCGTGATCGCTAAGGCCGGAATTGGCTTAAGGGTTAAACCTAAGGTGTAGTTTGTCGAGGTTTCTTCTTTCAATTTTGGAATGCCCGCTAAGTTGGCAACCCGGCCACCATTTGGCGCCAACACCACGTCTTGCGGCACGCCGCTAACAAAATCAGTGAAAGTAGATGAGAAGTACACTTGCTGCAACGATGGTGCGCGGAAACCGCTACTGATCGAACCGCGAGCCAAGATGTCCTTAGTGATGCTGTAGCTACCAGCCAATTTGCCCGTTAAAGTTGAACCGAAATCGCTGTAATTCTCGCCACGGACTGCTGCTTGTAACTTAAACGCCTTCGTTACGTCCAACTCCAAATCACCATACAGGGCATAACTATTGCGGCTCTTGTTGGTCACATCACCTGGTTGAAAACCAGGGAAGCCTTGGCTACCCGCATTGCCGCCGATACCGATACCATCGGCATCAATGTAAGAACCTGGTTCGCCCGCTTTAATTTTGTAGTTCTCGTTGCGGTATTCCGCACCAAACGCAA
>CAYPNW010000239.1:0-3752 GCA_964411965.1 uncultured Burkholderiaceae bacterium | reverse complement strand
TCCTGCGCCTACGATGGCGATATGCATAGTGGCTTCCTTTATGAGTGGAGAAAATGATTCGAGCAGCTAAAAAAAAGCCCGCGAAAGAAACTGAGCGGGCGTTTTTGATGGGGTTGGGTGAGGTTGATCATCACCCTTCGTTTTCTTCGACAGGCCAATCGCGGATGTACGCTTTGAGCATCTTATTTTCAAAACTTTGCGCCTCTAACACGGCGCGCGCTACGTCGTAAAACGAGATCACACCGAGCAAGGTTCTCGCATCCATGACGGGTAAATAACGAGAATGTTTCTCTAGCATCATGCGCCGCACTTCATTGACCTCCGTATCGGGCGTCACTGTGAGCGGGTGATCGTCCATGTGCTTTCGTACCGTGCCGGTACCCAAATTCCCGTTGTTATTGTGCAGTGCACGAATCACTTCGCGGAAAGTGAGAATACCGACCAAATCGCCGTACTCCATGACAACCAAGGAACCAATATCTTTCATTTCCATGGACGCTACCGCTTCAATCATGGGCGTATCTGGTGTAACGGTGTAGAGAATTTTGCCCTTGACCTGAAGAATTTCTGACACTTTCATGGTGGTCTCCTCAAATTTCCGGCGCATAACGCCAAGCTGGGTTGGAAAGGACTTGGGAAACGCTGATTAAGTGTAGCGAGCGGATGCAGTTTGGATCGTGAAGCGCACCTGTACGACTGTACAGCGAGCATCGCAGGTTCAAAATTTGATCGCGCAGCAACTTAATCAGCGTTTCCCTTGTTTTTATTGGTTAGCTCCAATGTATCCCAGGAGGATCAAAAAATCCAGCATTGACACCGATTACATTTTTGCATTCGGATCAGCTTACCCTAAAACGCCACATCTGCGTGGTGCGCTTCAATTTCTGAGCGGCTGAATGTTAGGATTGTGCTTTCGCTCACAGAAAGAACGCTTAGTTTATGCACGTGATGCGGCCAAAAACAGTTCGCTACAGAAAAAATTGCCCCTAGCGTAAAGAAAGACAAATTATGAGTAACTCGCCCTATCTTGGTTTTGATACGCTTGCTTTACACGCTGGCGCGGCGCCGGATGCCACCACTGGCGCCCGTGCGACGCCAATTTATTTCACCACATCGTATGTGTTTAAAGACTCGGATCATGCGGCGTCGCTTTTCAATATGGAGCGATCGGGGCATGTGTATTCGCGCACCTCAAACCCAACGAATGCCGTCTTGGAAGAACGAATCGCGGCACTGGAAGGCGGCATTGCGGGCATTGCCGTTGCGAGTGGGCAAGCGGCTATGCATCTCGGCCTCGCTACCATCGCTGGCGCTGGCTCTCACATTGTGGCGTCACGCGCTTTGTACGGCGGCTCGCACAATTTACTGTCGTACACCTTAAAGCGCTTCGGCATCGAGACCACTTTCGTTGATCCGCGCGATATGGATGCTTGGCGCACCGCCATTCGCCCAAACACAAAAGTACTATTCGCCGAAACCTTGGGTAACCCAGGCTTAGATGTCTTGAATATTCCGAAAGTCGCGGAACTCGCACATGACCATCACTTGCCGCTCATGGTGGATTCGACTTTTACCACGCCCTACTTATTGCGCCCTTTTGATCACGGCGCTGATTTGGTTTTTCACTCTGCCACGAAGTTTCTTTGTGGCCACGGTACAGCGATGGGTGGTCTGTTGGTGGACGGCGGCACCTTCGATTGGCAAGCGGCATACGAAAAAACCGGGAATTTTGCAGAATTATGCGAGCCTTACGAGGGCTTTCATGGCATGGTGTTTAGCGAAGAATCAACCGTTGGTGCGTTTGCTTTACGGGCACGGCGGGAAGGATTACGCGATTTTGGCGCAGTCATGAGCCCCTACAATGCCTTTAGCATCTTGCAAGGCATAGAAACATTGGCTTTGCGCATGGATAGGCATGTCGCCAACACACGCAAAGTGGTGGAATTTTTAAGCAAACAATCTGCGGTGCTATCGATTTCATACCCAGAATTAGACTCGCACCCTGATTACAAGCTCGCCCAACAATTGTTGCCGAAAGGCAGTGGTGCCGTATTTTCTTTCAACATTAAGGGTGATCGGGCGGCAGGACAGCGTTTCGTTGAAGCCTTAAAAGTGTTCTCGCACTTAGCCAACGTGGGCGATGCAAAATCGCTGGTCATTCACCCCGCATCCACCACCCACTTTCGCGTACCTAGTGAGCAACTCAAAGCGTCAGGTATTGGCGAAGGGACGATACGCTTATCGGTCGGTTTAGAAGACGTGGATGACTTGATTGCAGACTTAACTCGCGGCCTCAAAGCCTCGCAGAAAGGCGCTTGAAATGGACGTCATTGTTAATGGACAAACGGGCTATTGCTACACGGGCGGGAAGCGCTTTGATCCAAAGCTACCGACCATCGTTTTTATTCATGGCGCACAAAACGATCATTCCGTTTGGGCTTTGCAAACACGCTACTTCGCTCACCACGGCTTTGGCGTGCTAGCAGTTGATCTACCGGGACACGGGCGCAGCAAAGCGGCGCTTTTAAACAATATTGGTGACATGGCTGATTGGCTACTCGCTTTGTTAGACACACTTTGTGTCACACAAGCGATGCTTGTCGGCCACAGCATGGGTTCCCTCATTGCCTTAGAAGCCTGCGCAAGAGCGCCAGAGCGCGTGAACAAACTCATGCTAGTTGGCACTGCCTACCCAATGAAAGTGGCGGATGCACTTCTCACCAGTGCACGCGACGACGAACCCAGCGCCATCGACATGGTGAATGGTTGGTCGCACAGCAGCATCGCGCAAAAGCCCGCAGCACCTGCGCCGGGGTTTTACGTCATGGGCGGCAGCCAACGTTTAATGCAAAGAATCAGTCAAATCAACCCGAACAAAGTATTTTTTACCGACTTTACGGCCTGCAATAACTACAGCGATGGCGAGCAAAGCGCCTTAAAAGTCACTTGCCCCACGCTGTTTTTATCGGCAAAAAACGACCAGATGACACCACCCAAAGCCAGCCTTCACTTAAGTAAACACATCCCACACAGCCGCACAATCATCATTGAAAACAGCGGGCATCAAATGATGTCGGAACAACCGGACGCCGTGTTAGATGCTTTATTTAGTTTTGCCAAAGAGGCTGCGCAAGGATGATGACTTCGGAAACCCTCTTGCTGTTTACGGCAACAGAGGCCGCCTTATCACTTTCGCCAGGACCGGCAGTCATGATGGTGGTCGCCTACGGGCTTGCGCGAGGGTGGCGCATGTCTCTCTGGGTGACGTTGGGCATCTTGACTGGCAACGCGATGTATTTCGCGCTAAGCGCAACCGGCATAGGTTCGTTGATTCTTGCCTCGCCGACGGTGTTTAAGCTCATCAAATATGCAGGTGCTGCGTACTTGGTCTACCTTGGTCTCTCCGCCATATTTGGCGAGCCCTCACCCATTACTATTTCAAAATTAGATGGCCAAGCGCAGCGCGGTGGGCGCGTGTTTTTAAGCGCTTTGATGTTACAACTGACTAATCCGAAAACGCTTCTGATGTTTGTGGCGATCTTACCGCAATTTATCGATACAAACGCCCCCGTGCCCGTGCAAATGGTGGTCTTGGCGGCCTGCTCCATGATTCCGGAATTTTTTATTTTACTGGGATATGGCGTCCTAGCCAGCAAAGCTAGCCACTGGGCAACGCAGGAGCGCTATGCCGTCATTACCGAGCGTGTTGCGGGCAGTTTGGTACTATGTGCGGGTGTTTTGGTGGCTATCGT
>CAYPNW010000238.1:1461-3753 GCA_964411965.1 uncultured Burkholderiaceae bacterium | reverse complement strand
AGGGTTTCTTGCCGCTGTGCTTGTTTGACTAAGCCAGCTACAGGCGATGGGGTAATTTTCAATGCAAAAATATCGCTGCGATTATTCGTGTCTTGGCTGGACATTGCCAACACGGGTAAAAAGCTACTTCCAATCGCGACTAAGCCTTGGTAATCACCTAGAAATAAGCCTCGTGCGACGGCCGCTTGGTTTAAATCAAACGGGCTCCAGATGCGTGTTTCGTTCCACGTGATGCCGTCACGGGAACTGAGCAACCATGCGCTGGTGAGTGTAGTGTTGGCTCTAGCCGTGTCAAACCTAAAATCAAAATGGCTGACGCCAATATTGCCATCTGCGCTCACTGCAATGCTTGGCGTAAACGCGGGAACATTAAAGTTACGGCTGATTGCGACGGGCGATGACCAAGTCGCGCCACCATCACGTGAGCGAGAGATGACGATGGCATCGCGCAGGCCGCCGGAAAAACGCGCATCTTGCCATGTTATCCAAACATTGCCCGCTTGCCCTGCGGCGATTTGCGCAATACCAGCGCCGTCTCTGACGCCAGTACCTGTTTGCGGTGTAATAGCGCCAACCGCTTGAATATCGGCGACACGAATTGGCGCTGACCAACTCACCCCTTTATCAAACGAACGAATGATGGCGATAAAACTTGTGGAGAGATTATTCACCGTATCGATTTGCGTGAACATATTGATTAGGCTGCCGTCTGGCAAGACCACGATGCGGTTACCCAAAGTTTGGCTCACGCCATTGCGCACCGTGGGGGCATAAATAGTGCGTGCCGTTTCCCACGTCGCGCCACTATCCGTTGAACGAGAGAACAAAGTCGGGCCTCTATTGCTGGTATCTAATCTATCCCATACGGTATAGACGTAGCGTGCGTCGGTGGGGTCGGCGGTGAGTGCATTTTTGTCGTTAAAGTAGTCGGCACCGTCGCGCAAAATGATGCTTGGCGCAGCCCATGTTTTACCATGATCTAAAGAGCGACTGGCAATGAGTGTCGAGCTTGATCCGGGCGCCATAGACTCACCGCTAAACGATAAGCCCATTGCATAAATGATGCCTGTGGGGCCAATATCGACCCATGGATCGCTCACGCGCTCGTCATCACCAGCGCTACCGGGAAGTGCGCCGCCGCAGCGCGAAAAAGGCATCAGTTGCCGCACCCATGTGGCACCACCATCTTCAGAAACGGCAGCCACAAGGGCACGCGCACCGCCATTGCTCCAGCGGTCTTGCTGCCAAGCGCTGGCAATAATATTCGGGTTATTAGGATGCACCGCCGCGAAAGGTTCGACCTCTGCATTCGGGTAATTCTGCCCGCTCACTGCTCCGCCAGTGCAGCCTGCCGCGACGGGGGTTTCTGCGCTCACACGTTGGTTGGGTAAACGCGCGACGGGTTCTGCCGGCGCGCTAATCGGCGGTGGGGAAACAATCTGCGAGGGAAGACCACCATTGCCGCCACATGCGTGTAAAGCGCACGCCACAGAGACTACAGAAAAAAGACGGGCTTGATGTTTCATGAAACACTCCCTGACTCTTCAAAAAAAACCAATTGACCTACGCCGTATGACTAAAGAACTGTACGCCAATTTGCTCGGATAAGTGCATGCTCGCGGCCATCAATCGTTCGAATAAATTCTGTAATTGCAGGTTGCCCGTGTTGAGATGCATTTGCGGATTTAAGGCGGCAAGTTCTGCTTGAAACGAGGTAAGGTCATCGATTTTTTTGCTCGCATACGACATTGCCAATTGCTGCAAGGTTTTTTGAATGCCATCCACCTGAAACACAATCGAACGCGGATTCGTTTTATCAAGCACCAACAAATCTAAAACAGGTAACCACTCTGGTTGCGATTGATAACGCGCTCGATACGTGACGATGCTGTCAGATAATTCAAGCAGCCATTCGAGGTCACCATCGGCGTCCATCGCAAGCGCACGCAAATGTAATTGGCATTGAAATTGCAGCCGCTCGATACGTCGCCCCAACGACAAAAAGCGCCAGCCCAAATCGCGATTCATACCGTCCATCGCGTAGCCTGACAGTAGCATCGAGGTTTCAGCAGCATCATCCAAAATGCGCATCGCTTCGGCCTGCGAAGGGGCTGCAGTATTTGTTTTGCGCTGTACCATCTTGTTCAATGAACGCCAATTATCAAGCGAAAGCCGTTCGCGCAATTGGCTTGCCGTGTCGTACAAACGTTGCTGGTGCGATGCCAACCCCACCACGTCGGGTGAGGCAACTGCCATTAGTAAAGCAGCTTCAATTTCGTTGTCGCTGAGTGG
>CAYPNW010000238.1:0-1361 GCA_964411965.1 uncultured Burkholderiaceae bacterium | reverse complement strand
CTCTGCACCCAAGTATCTTTACTGCCGCCACCTTGCTGCATGGTGATCACCCGGGCGTCGGCGCCCGTAGCAACGCGGGTCAAGCCGCCTGGCATGACTACATAACCTTTTGGTGTGGCACAGGCGTACACACGCAAACCCGTTGAGCAGGGATGTAATCCCTCTTCTGTAGTGCCTTCTTTCCACACAGGCGCTTGCGATAAGCGCACCAACTCTTGCGCTACATAGTCTTTAGGGTTGGCGCGAATTTGCGCCACCAGTGCAGCTTTCGCGGCCGTACTCAGATCAGCACCGAATAAAATCGCTTGCCGCAGTTGGGGGAAGCTGGGCTTGATGACCAGCCTATCGAGTTTTGCAATGACTTCCTGTAAGGCGGCAGGTTCGCCGCACCACCACGTCGCGACCGAGGGCATCTTTAAGGGTTCGCCCAACAAATGCTGACACAGTGAAGGCAAAAATCCTAACAAAGCGCCCGACTCTAATAAGCTGGAACCGAGACTATTGGTGACAAGCACATTGCCGCGTCGTACCGCATCAGTTAAGCCCGCAATGCCCAGCGCAGAATCGGCACGGAGTTCTAAGGGGTCGCAGAAATCATCATCAACCCGGCGCAAGATGACGTGCACTCTTTGCATGCCTGACAATGTTTTTAACCAAACCATCCCGTTTCGTACAGTCAGGTCACTACCTTCTACCAGTAACAAACCCAAGTAGCGCGCGAGATACGCGTGTTCGTAATAAGTTTCATTGTGCGGCCCTGGTGTGAGCAATACCATCAACGGCGCCTCGCCCACGCGCAAGGGGGTACCACCATTGGCCGCTGCGCATTGACGCCCCCACTGCGCAAGACTGTCGCGCATGGTGGTGAAAAATCCGTCGAGGTTCTGCACCCGAAGTTCGCGCATTAAGTCAGGAAAAATTCGCCCGATAACAGCTCGATTCTCAAGCGCATACCCTGCGCCAGAAGGCGCTTGCGTGCGGTCACTAACCACCCACCAGCGACCATTCGGTGCGCGGGCTAAATCCACTGCGTAAAAATGCAAAGCGATGTCGCCGTGATGGCGTATGCCATGACAAGGACGTAAAAATCCTGCGTGTCCATGAATTAAAGACGGAGGCAGGCGCCCTTGGTTGAGAAGTGCTTGTTCGCCGTACACGTCGAGCAGAATTCGGTTCATCAAATTCGCCCGTTGCGCTACGGCGCTTTCAATTTCTGCCCACTCTTGATGCGGCAATATCAAGGGTAATACGTTTAGATCCCACGGTCTTTGCGTGCCTTTGGCATCGGCATAGACGTTGTACGTAACGCCATTTTCACGTACTTGCGTTTGCACTGCCTCAATGCGCTCATGCATTTTCGC
>CAYPNW010000237.1:0-3762 GCA_964411965.1 uncultured Burkholderiaceae bacterium | reverse complement strand
TTATTTACTTGGTGGTGCGAATCCATCGTCAACGATTTGCAATTCCGTCACAGGTCCATATTTCTTGGCGATTTCTCGGATCACATCCGCTTTGCCAATAAGCAGCAATTGCATTCTGTCGCGTGGGAAATGTTTATCGATCAGCGCTTTGGCCTTCGCCGGCGTGAGTGAATCAACATCTTGCGTGAAGCGGTCGATCTGTTCACGCCCCACTTTTGACACGTGCATTTCACTTAATAAGCCGGCTAACTGTTGGTTGGTTTCAAAACGCGGTGGGTATTGCCCTTTGACATAGGCCTTTGCCGACGCCAAACTTGTTGCATCGATACCCTTATCCCATAAGCGCTGATAGGTTTTAAATGCGAGTGCCAAGGCAGCTTCGGTTTTTGCATTCGCAGTAAAGCTTGATACGGCAAACGTACCGGCTTGGGCTAAGGGATTAAAACTGCTATTCGCGCCATAAGTTAAACCAGAATTCACGCGCAACTCATCATTCAACCACGAAGTAAAACGCCCGCCTAAAATGGTATTAAGCACTTGCAAGGGCACGTAATCAGGGTCATTGCGAGCGATACCGGCACCACCAAACATGAACGTGGTTTCTACGGCATCGGCCTTATTCACTAGCCAAACCCGTTCTGTGGCGGCAAGCACTTTTCCGGTGTCTGGACTAGTTAATTTTATCGCTGGGTTTTTGGCTTGAATCGCGTTGGCTGCTTGCCAATTGCCAAGCAGGTTTTCTAATTTGCTGCGCATCTGCGGTGCGTTGAAATCGCCAACCACAATCAAAGCTGCATTGTCCGGCCGATAGTTTTCTTGATGAAAGCTTTTTACGTCTGCCGTTTGCAAGGCCGACACGCTAGACACACTGCCAGACGGTGCATTCGCGTAAGCGCCACTGCCAAACAACATACTGCGATAGTAAGCCTGCACCACATTTCGAGGGCTTTCCTTAGCCTGTTTTAAACCATCCACCGTGCGTGCGCGCAGCTTCACAAACTCATCATTATCGAAGCTCGGCTGGCGAATGATGTCGGCCAAAATCGGCATTAGCGTATCGGCATCTTCTTTCGCGAAATCTAGGCTAAGTGAGCTGGCGTCTGAGCCTGTGTTGCTCGTGATGCGCGCACCCCGAAAATCAAAAGTACTGTCGATGGCTTTTTTATCAAACTTCGCACTACCCAAAAGCAATGCATCGCCAGTGAGGTTGGCCAAACCCGCTTGCTTGGCGTCGTAAATCGCGCCGGCTTTGAATACCGCCCGCACCGCAATTAAGGGAACATCGCGGCGCTCCATCAGTATCACCGTCAAGCCATTTGACAAGGTGTGGGTTTCATACGCAGGCAACCGAAAACTCGCGACTTGGCTGGAGGTGGTCGCTGCAACCACAGGAGCAGGGCTTGCCGTAACGGGCGAATTTGCAAGCACCGCAGAGGTAAAACTCAAGGGAACGATGAAGCATGCAAGGCATGCTTTTAGACGCAATTTTTGTTGGTGCTTTGATAGAAAGAAAGAAATACGCATTGCGTCACTCCTCTGTTGCAGCTAACACACCGATCGTGCGTTGCGATTTTTTAAAATACTTTGCGGCCACGGCTTGAATCTCTGCGGTCGTGAGGCGTCGGTAGGCATCGGGGGCGTCAAAAAGTTTTTTATAGTCACCAAAAAACACTTCGTATTCGCCAAGCTGCGCGGCTTTTCCGTTAATTGTTTCTTGAGCGCGATAAAAATTGAGCAGCTTGGTATTTTTGACCTTTTGTAGCTCATTTTCGGCTACACCGTCTTTGACTAAACGATCGACTTCAGCAATCAGCGCTTTCTCCAACTTATCGGCAGAGACCTTGTTCGCTGCCACGGCGTAAAAATTAAACAAGCCCGGATCAAAACCACGCCCCTGTTCTGCACCTACGTCAGTCGCAATACCTTGCTCAACTAAGGCTTGATACAGGCGAGATGTTTTTCCTTCAGCCAGCAAACTCGCCAAGACATTTAAGGCGTAGTAATCGGCATGCTGGGTTGCGGGCACCTTGTATGAGACCATCATATTGACACTCGTCGCTGACTCCTTGCGTACAAAAACCCGACGCTCGCCTTTTTGTTCCGGCTCCACGGTACGCACTGCGGGTGGCAAGGCGCGTTTTGGAATAGTGCCAAAATACTTTTGCGCAAGTGCTTTTACCTGATCCGCTTTGACATCACCCACAATCACCGCGACCGCATTATTTGCGGAGTAGTAGACGTTAAAAAAACGCTGCAAGTCTTCTTGCGTCCAGGCTTTGATATCAGATTCATGGCCGATCGTTGGAATCGCGTACGGGTGCGCCGTAAAAGCCGCCGCATACACTTCGCCCCAAAGCGCGCGCAGATTCGAGTTTTCTAAGCCTGTGCTGCGCTCCGACAAGACCACACCGCGCTCACTCTCCACCACTTCAGCGTCGATACTTAAATGCGCGATCCGATCGCTTTCCAAATCAAAAATCACGGGCAGAGCCACGGCGGGAAACCAATTCGTATACGCGGTGATATCGTTGGTGGTGTAGGCATTGTTTGCACCGCCATTGGCTTCCATGGTCTTATCAAACTGCTTGGGGCCAAATTTTTTCGACCCGTTGAACATCATATGTTCAAAAAAATGCGCCAAACCAGTAATGCCGGGTACTTCGTTGCGTGACCCGACTTTCCAGTAGGTGTACATATTGGCATTCGGAATACTCTTACTTTCCAAGACAAGAAATTTCATGCCATTTGGCAGAGTGAAAGTATTCACATCGGAGGCGGTTAAGGCCGAAGCAGGGGGCGAAAGTGCCAACCAGCAAGCGCTAAGCGCAAAAAGCGTTTTCCACTTCATCATTTCTCCTTGGGTGATTGTGCGGGGCGCGTATCTTTATTCCATTTCCAAATCAATTGTGTCTAGGCGACGAACCGAAGACAGTGCTGTTGCACGGCAAGGTGAAGGCAACAACGACACGATAGCTTTAGAAATGGAATTACGTGTCGGGGCAGTATATTTTTTACCACTAGCGCCTGTCTAGGTATATTTTTTATTGGCAGGCAACAACGCTGAGATGCCCGCACTTGATTCCTAAATACGACATTTTTGCTCATTTTTAGCTTAGATTTTTGCGCGCCTCAGGGTTTGTGCCACTGGGTGAGAATCACATGGTAAGCTAAATACCAAGCCAATTCTTATGCTCAAAACGACCATTAAAGTCAAACAAACGCCCGCTTATCAAGCGGGCGTTGAGCATAAGAGGGCCGGCAAGCAGTTAAGCGCTGCGTGCGGGCTGGTGCAAAGTTTATAAAATTTTTTGGAGATTAATTTGAATAACAATCAACAATCCGGGGCGCACACGATCATCGGGCATCCCGACGCTTTATTTGTGCTGTTTTTTACAGAAATGTGGGAGCGCTTTTCTTATTACGGCATGCGCGCTTTGCTTGTACTTTTCCTGGTGACCGAAGTCACTAAAGGCGGTTGGGGTTGGACTCGTGCTGAAGCAACGACCTTGTATGGCTGGTACACGGGTTTAGTGTATTTAACGCCGATTTTAGGCGGCTTCATCGCCGACAAAATCCTCGGGAGCCGACGCGCCGTGGTGCTTGGTGGATTTATTATCGCGGCGGGACACGCCTGTTTGCTAGCTGACACACCGCTCATGTTTTATACAGGTTTAGGCCTCGTTGTCGCTGGCACAGGCTTATTCAAACCAAATATCTCCGCCATCGTGGGTCAGTTGTATAACAAAGATAACGAAGCAGGGC
>CAYPNW010000236.1:0-3765 GCA_964411965.1 uncultured Burkholderiaceae bacterium | reverse complement strand
ATTGTCGGCTTTCCTCTTCCCGCACTCGTCTTGACGCCGAGGCGGGCTTAATTTTTATTGTCCACAAGGAGAATTTATGCGTCATTATGAAATCGTATTTATCGTACATCCTGATCAGAGCGAGCAAGTGCCTGCAATGATCGAACGTTATAAAGCCAGCGTTACTGCGCGTGGCGGTCAGGTTCACCGTGTTGAAGATTGGGGTCGTCGCCAACTTGCTTATATGATCCAAAAGCTTGCAAAAGCTCACTATGTTTGCATGAACATTGAGTGCGATGCTGAAACGTTACTTGAGATCGAAACTGCTTTTAAATTTAATGATGCAGTCCTGCGTCATTTGACCGTCAAATTGAAAAAAGCTGAGACTGCACCTTCGCCAATGATGAAGTCTGTGCAAAAAGAAGATGCGAGCAAAGCAACGCGCGCAGAAGCACCAGCAGCTTAATTTTCAACATTAGGAACGTCTTAATTTATTTGTGAATCAGCTTAAGCTTGTTGCAAGCATTCTGGAAAAATCAGCACTTCGTTACACACCAGCAGGTATTCCAATCGCAAATGCAGTGCTAACACATCGGTCACAGCAAATCCAAGCAAATGCGCTTCGTGATACGGAGTTTGAGATTGTGGCAATTGCAGCGGGCGATATTTCGAAGCAATTTTTATTGCTAGAGCTTGGAACCCCAACAGAATTCACAGGTTTTTTAACACGTAAAAATCGCAACAGTAAATCTCTCGTTTTTCACATAACGAATTTCGAGAAAATTGATTAGATTAGGAGCCAAAAATGGCATTCGGTAAAAAATTTGATAAAAGCAAGTTAAAGCAAAAACGTCAGCAACAAAATCCATTGTTTAAGCGCAAAAAGTTTTGCCGCTTTACAGCAGCGCATGTGCCATCAGTTGATTACAAAGATATTGATACTTTGAAAGATTTCGTGCAAGAAAACGGCAAAATTATGCCAGCACGTTTAACTGGCACTAAAGCTTTGTATCAGCGCCAAGTTGACACGGCAATTAAGCGTGCGCGTTACCTCGCATTGCTGCCGTACACTGATTTGCACACAGCTTAATTGACGACGAGTATTAGGAGAATAATATGCAAGTAATTTTGATGGATAAAGTCGTTAATCTCGGCAATCTTGGTGATGTAGTTCGTGTTAAAGATGGCTACGCGCGCAATTTTTTGATTCCACAACGCATGGCTCGTCGCGCTACTGCGGCGGCAATTGCTGAATTTGAAGCAAAGCGTGCAGAGTTGGAAAAAGCCGCTGCTGAAAAATTGGCTGCAGCACAAGCGCAGGGTGAAAAGCTGAGTGGTTTAACAGTTCAGATTTCTCAAAAATCGGGCGTTGATGGACGTTTGTTTGGTTCAGTAACAAACTTCGATATCGCTGAAGCATTGACCAAGCAAGGTTTCGCTGTTGAGAAAGCGCAAGTTCGTTTGCCACAAGGCCCGCTTAAAAACGTTGGTGATCATGCTGTTGCGGTTGCATTGCATTCAGACGTGGTTGTAGAAGTGAAAGTTGCAATCTTGGGCGAGCAAGCTTAAGTTACTTTTTCTTCGTAAAAAAAGCCGGATTTTTCCGGCTTTTTTTACGTCCTTTTGCTGCTTAATAATTGTAAGTTTTGAGCCAAATTGGGAAAAGAAAAAACCACGCCTATTAGCATGCGATGTGTGGACTTACAGGTCGAGCGGCGGCATATTTAGAAGGTATAATTCGCGCTATGAAAGCTCCCTCAGATCCACAACTCGATTCAATTCGCGTTCCCCCTCATTCCATCGAAGCCGAACAATCTGTTTTGGGTGGATTGTTACTTGATAATACTGCGTGGGACAGAGTCGCTGACTTGATCAGTGAAAATGATTTCTACCGTTACGATCATCGAATTATTTTTCAATGCATCGCCAAGTTAATTAATGCGACCAAACCCGCAGACGTGATAACCGTGTTTGATGGGCTCAATGCGATCAACAAAGCGGAAGACGCTGGCGGTCTTACCTATCTGAATGCCTTGGCGCAAAATACACCGTCAGCAGCGAACATTAAACGCTATGCCGAAATCGTGCGCGACCGTGGCATTTTGCGACAATTGATCTCCGTTGCGGACGATATTGCAGGACAGGCGTTTAACCCGCAAGGCAAAGAAGTGAAACAAATGTTGGATGATGCGGAGTCCAAAATTTTTGCTATTGCCGAGGAAGGCGCGCGTGGCGCACAGGGGTTTCACGCTATTCAGCCTTTACTTACACAGGTTGTTGAGCGTATCGATGAACTCTACAACCGTGACAACAATAGCGATATCACTGGCGTCCCCACGGGTTTTATTGATCTAGATAAGATGACCTCTGGCCTGCAGCCAGGTGATTTAATCATTGTTGCTGGTCGCCCCTCAATGGGTAAAACTGCCTTCTCGATCAATATTGGCGAGCATGTCGCGATTGAATCTGGCTTGCCTGTTGCGGTGTTTTCGATGGAGATGGGCGGTACGCAATTGGCGATGCGTATGCTAGGTTCGGTTGGGCGCTTAGATCAACACCGTTTGCGCACAGGACGTTTAAACGATGAAGATTGGCCGCGTCTAACCCATGCGATTCAGAAAATGAATGATGCGCAACTGTACATCGATGAAACACCTGGCTTGAGTTCAATCGAATTGCGTGCGCGGGCGCGTCGCTTAGCACGCACTTGTGGCAAGCTTGGTTTAGTGATTATCGATTACCTGCAACTCATGACGGGCAATTCGCAAGGTGAGAATCGCGCTACGGAAATCTCTGAAATCTCGCGAAACTTAAAAGGTTTGGCGAAAGAATTGCAGTGCCCAGTTATTGCGCTTTCTCAGCTAAATCGTTCGCTAGAACAACGCCCAAATAAACGACCAGTGATGTCGGATTTGCGCGAATCGGGCGCGATTGAGCAAGATGCCGACGTAATCCTTTTTATTTATCGCGATCAAGTTTATAACCCTGATTCGCCCGACAAAGGCACAGCCGAAATCATCATCGGTAAACAAAGAAATGGGCCGATTGGCAGCGTACGATTGACGTTCTTGGGTGAATATACGAAGTTCGATAATTACACTGGCGCATTGTCAGTCTACGGGGACAGCGAGTAAAGCTATTCAACATACTTTTTGTGCGTAGGCCGTTGCGCACTTCTTTTATATTCAAAATTCACCATAAACAAAAAATGTTTCGACGATTTATTCCGACAGAAAAAAAGTTCTTTGACCTGTTTAATCAGCATGCGGAAATGTGCGTTAGCGGCTCAAAAGAGATGGTCGCTTTGATGACACGTTTTGAGGAATTTGAGCGGCGCGCGCACGCGATTGAGACAATAGAAAAACAGGCTGACAGCATTACAACGGAAACCATCGAGCTGTTGCACAAGACCGTATTCACCCCAATTAAGCGCGATGATATTCATAAATTGATTACGCGCATGGACGACATCCTTGATCTTTTAGAGGATGCGGCTGAAACCATTTCCTTGTATGACATACGCGCTGTGACGCCAGAGTCAAAACGTTTAGCAGACCTGTGCCTTGCCTGTGCCGAAAAAGTGCAGGAGGCCGTCGCGCTGTTAAGTAACCGCGACCGTTGGCGCGATATTCTTCAAATTTGTGAAGAGATTGATCGTCTTGAGTCGGACGCCGATCACGTGATGCGGGCTGCTATGTCAAAGCTCTTTCGTGAAGAACCAGACGTGCGTACGCTGATTAAACTGAAAGCGATCTACGAAATTTTGGAAACAGTAACGGATCGATG
>CAYPNW010000235.1:0-3797 GCA_964411965.1 uncultured Burkholderiaceae bacterium | reverse complement strand
GTATTTGAGTAATCAATAAACACCGTCGTGCAGCGAGTCACAATCTCAGCAAACAAGCCCCATGCTGCCGTACCTGCCATCAGATAAATTGCATACGCAGATTTGTTATCAATATTGGGCAACTTCGCTGCTAACACTTCGGACAAAACAATGGCGAATATCGTTGCTTGCGCCAAAGGATTCAAGATCATCCAAAGTGCGCCTAACTTGCTTCGAGCAAAACGGCCACGGAATTCCGCTTGGATTGATGAGCGCACAAAGTGCCGGTATTGCCACAAAGAGAGGAGCAAGGCTTTCAAAATGCCACCAGCCTTTGCTGGACTGGTGTTGAACCTCTTACTAACATTGTGTGCGTCCGTAAATATCATCAAATCTTACGATGTCGTCTTCGCCTAGATAGGTACCCGATTGCACCTCAATCAGTTCTAAATCGACAGTGCCTGGGTTCTCTAGGCGATGTTTAACACCCAAAGGAATATACGTCGATTGATTAGCAACTAAGGTCATTACATCGTCGCCGCGGGTGACCAGCGCGACGCCACTGACGACGATCCAGTGTTCCGCTCTGTGGTGATGCATCTGCATAGATAAGCGACCACCAGGCTTGACTACAATGCGTTTAACTTGGAAATGCTCGCCACTATCTACAGAGTCGTAATGACCCCAGGGGCGATAGACTTTACGATGATTTTCCGTTTGCGCGTAACTTGCGTCCTTTAACCGTGAAACAATGCGTTTGATATTTTGCGTATTTTGTTTATTTGTGACCAAAATAGCATCGGCAGTTTCGATGACGATGGCGTCTTTCATGCCCAGACAGGTCACAAGGCGATTTTCCGCAATGACCAAGCAATCATGAGAATCTTCCATGACAACGTCGCCATGCAAGGAATTCCCAAGGGCATCTTTTTCTGAGACCTGCCATACAGCATCCCACGCACCCACATCAGACCAGCCTGCTTGCATCGGCACCACGCATCCTGCGATGTTTAGATTTGGGCTGCTAGGTAATTTTTCCATCACCGCGTAGTCAATCGAATCTGAGGGGCATTTTTCAAACGCACTTTTATCGATACGTACAAAGTCACAATCAACCTTTGCACCATCCATTGACTCATTGCAGGCACTCAGTATGGCGGGATTCAAGTGCGCGATTGCATCAAGCCACACACTGGCACGCACCATGAATATGCCGCTGTTCCACAGATAGTTTCCTTCGTCTAAGTAATTTTGTGCAGTTTCGTAGTTGGGCTTTTCGACAAACGCTTGCAGAGCATGCGCTGTGGAATTGTTCAAAAAGTCGCCAACTTTAATATAGCCATAGCCAGTTTCAGGCCGGTCTGGGCGTATGCCAAACGTCACCATTGAGCCGTTGATCGCTTGGTCAATGCCTACCTGAATAGCCTCATGAAAACGTGCGACATCTTGAATCACATGGTCAGCCGGCATAATCAGCAGTACTGAATCAACGCCCGTGTGCTTTGCAGCCAAGGCCGCTAATGTCAACGCTGGTGCAGTATTGCGCCCTACCGGCTCAAGCAATAAGGTGGCGGGCTCCAAGTTAATGTTGCGTAACTGTTCGGCAGTAATAAAGCGATATTCTTCATTGCATACCACGATCATTTTCGATGCCACTTCCAAACTTCCTGAAAAATGACGAATGCGCGTGGCCGTTGCCTGCAACATAGTTTCTTCTTCGACCAGCGCAAGTAATTGTTTCGGGTGCTTCTCGCGCGAAAGCGGCCACAAGCGTGTGCCAGAGCCGCCGGAGAGAATAACTGGTTGTAATAACATTTTGTACTTTCTTATAGTTTCAGCAGTTCGTATCTTTTGGGTCTATCTTCAGAGCATTAATAAACCCATCCGAAACTTAGACCATTTATTTTTAAGCGCTGTCAAAAAATGTCAGCGGAAGATTAAGGGTGCGGTGACAACGGAAAGGTTCAAGATACTACGCAAATGCATACCTCGAAGCAAACAGTCACGCAAATAAATAACTATTTTATAATAAATTGCACGAATGCGTAATTGAAAACGACTATACATAGGTGTCTTTGGCGTAGTGCTATAAATTGAATCTACTATACTGGTCGCTTTTGCAATCCTTGTTTTAAGAAATGGGCAATGAAGCACGCCGACTTAACTAGCGCTGAGGAAATTGTTTATTCACTGAGGACTTATGCAAAACAGACGTTGGCGTTGTTGTTTCGCCTTGCCGAACCATTTTTACTGTCTACGGTGTCACGCCTAGCCAACGCAATTTTGCGTAAGTCCAATAACTTTTAAAAGTTACCTGGTTGAATCGGGAACAGACAATCAAAATATAGAAGAATGATGGAAACAAAACTCACTTTGCGTCAGAAAATACGCGCACTACCTTTTATTGGTTTCGCATTGGCATGGTTCTATGCTCTCGCGAAACTCCCTCAAACGCGGCGCGAACATGGCCTTAATATCGAACGGCTGCAAATAGAAATCGCGGAACTCAAAAATTGGCGGCAGTGGGCTGAGACTAAATTACTCGAATTGACTGAAGTCGATCGATCTTTAGCATCGAACCTGATGCCTAGAGTCGAGAATCTCGAATCATTAAATCTGGGAAATCGCTTAGAACGCTACGACATGTTAGAAATTGGAAAGCGCCTGATGCAATTAGATCAGTTGCAACTAGCTCGACAAATTAGATCAATTCAGACCATGATGCGAGATCAAGAAATTCGCGACGCGAAATTTGGTTTGCAGTTTTCAGCATTAAAGAATAGTGAAAATGTCGAACATTTTTTAAACCTTCAGGCTAATGCATCGGCCTACTACCCACCTGAGAAAAAAACTGAAACTAAACAAAAAAACTTAGACGATTTTTACGTCGAATTCGAGACACTTTTCCGCGGCGAAAAAGCCGATATCAAAGAGCGCCTGAAAGTGTATTTGCCGTACCTCAAATTCATTCAGGCACAAGACAAACAAACTCGCATGAAGGTGATTGATGTGGGGTGCGGTCGTGGCGAATGGCTAGAGCTGCTCGACGAACATGGCATTCCTGCGATGGGTGTTGACCTCAACGCCGCTATGGTTGATGCCTGCACCAGTGTCGGACTATATGCAAAGTGTGCAGATGCGATTCAGGTTTTAGAAGATTTGCCAGCAGAAAGCATCGCCGGCGTAACCGCATTCCACTTAATAGAACACCTGCCATTTGCGCAATTGATTGCCCTGTTTGATGCGGCAAAAGCCGCGCTTTGTGAGGGCGGCGTGATCATTTTCGAAACGCCAAATCCAGAAAACTTAAAAGTTGGCGCCTGCAATTTCTACCTCGACCCAACACATTTAAACCCAATTGTTCCCCAAGTAGCTGAGTTTATAGCGAAGCAAAGAGGTTTTAAGCACGCAGAAATTTTGCGGCTCCATCCCTATCCAGAGCGTTTTTGTTTGCCTGGAAATAATGAAGCCGAAATAGTAATCAATAGAGAACTCTACGGGCCGCAAGATTTTGCCCTCATCGCGATCAAATAACGATTTATGCAAATTCACGCAATTCATCAATTTAGCCCGCATTTTACGAAAGGCGATGGCGTCAGTAACGGCATGATTTTTACCCGCAAGTTGTTGCGAGACATGGGTTTTGTGTCAGAAATCTATTGTGAGTTTTTCCCTGAAGAGTTGTCCGATCAAATTCGGCCTTTGGCAGAACTCAGTACGGTAGAGAACGACATACTCATGGTGCACCACAGTTTGGGCTATGTGAACTGTCAGTGGATTGAACAACAAAAAGCGCGCAAGGTGATCGTCTATCACAA
>CAYPNW010000234.1:1607-3829 GCA_964411965.1 uncultured Burkholderiaceae bacterium | reverse complement strand
GCGAGTTGCGAACGGTTCTCTACTTGTATCGTGAAATGGATGTGGGTCATATCATTTTCTTGACTGTCTTCCATGTTGACATGACTGATATTGACGTCCGATTCGCCAATTTCTGCCGCGATTTTCGCTAAGGCCCCACGCGCATTATTGACGGTTACTTTAATGCGACAATCAAAACGACGATTGAGATCCTCTCCCCAACTCACGTCTATCCAGCGTTCTGGCTCGCGCACTTGCATGCGCTTGGCGTTATTGCACAAATCCGTGTGAACGATTAATCCTTGATCGCGCTTAAGTTGGCCGATAATGCCGTCGCCAGGAATTGGCAAGCAACAAGGGGCAAGTTGAACCGAGACGCCTTCGCTTCCATAAATAATCACGGGCAAAGGCTTGCTATGTTTTTCTCCAGGAATTTGCTGGAAAGGGATTGAAGAGGAGTCATCCTCGACCAAATCAAGAATGTGCCGTGCAACAAGCGGCGCCATTCGCTTCCCAATGCCTATATCGGTATAAATTTCGTCAAGAGTTTGTGCGCTGGATTCATTAAGCAATTTATCCACGAGTGCATCAGGCAAGTCTGGATTCAAGTGAAGAGAGGCTAAACTTTGGGCCAGCAGTTGTTTTCCGAGGTCAGTTGATTCGTTTAAATTGATCGTTCTAAGGTAATGACGAATCGCCGAGCGTGCTTTGCCTGTGCGGACATACGCGAGCCAGTTTGGTGTTGGGCGGGAGCTTGAAGAAGTAATAATCTCAACGATGTCACCGTTCTTTAGTTCAGAACGCAAAGGAACGGGTTCATTATTGATCCTCGTGGCAATTGCTTGATCCCCAATATCGGTGTGGATGTTGTAGGCAAAATCAAGTGCAGTAGCCCCTCTCGGAAGCGCAATGATTTTAGATTTTGGGGTGAAAACATAAACGGAATCAGGGAACAAATCGATTTTGACATGCTCCAAAAATTCTGCCGAATCACCGGTTTGTTTTTGAATATCAAGTAAGGATTGCAACCAAGCGTGCGTGCGGTGCTGCAAATCTGTCAAACTACCTTCAGCATCCTTGTAAAGCCAATGTGCTGCCACGCCCGATTCTGCGACTTGATGCATTTCTTCGGTGCGAATCTGAAATTCCACCGGCGTTCCGTAGGGGCCAATCAACGTCGTATGCAACGATTGGTAGCCGTTGGTTTTTGGAATGGCAATATAGTCCTTGAACTTACCTGGCATAGGCTTGTATAAGCCATGCAAGGTTCCCAGCGCATAATAACTATTTTGCACATTGTTGACGACGACACGGAAGCCGTAGATATCCAAAACTTGCGAAAAACTCAGCTGCTTATCGTGCATTTTGCAGTAAATGCCATACAAAGTTTTTTCGCGCCCTTGCACCTGAGCTTCCAGACCAGCATCAGCTAAGCTGCTCTTAACTGAAGCTAAGATTTTATTGACAACTTCACGTCGATTGCCGCGTGCTGCTTTCACCGCCTTAGACAAAGTGCGATAACGCATCGGGTAAATGTGTGCAAAGGCCAAATCTTGTAGTTCACGGTAAATATTGTTTAAGCCCAATCGATGCGCAATTGGCACATAAACTTCCATCGTTTCGCGGGATATGCGTCGCTGTTTTTCTGACGACATCGCGCCCAAAGTGCGCATGTTATGCAAACGATCTGCCAATTTGACCAAAATGACGCGTACATCACGTGCCATGGCAAGCAGCATTTTGCGGAAATTTTCCGCTTGCGCCTCGATTTGACTTTGAAATTCGATTTTTTCGAGCTTAGACAGACCATCAACCAAGGCGGCAACAGGCGCGCCAAATCGCTCGATCAGTTCATCTTTTTTAACGTCTTGATCTTCCATGACATCGTGCAGCAATGCTGCCATGATGGCTTGGACGTCAAGTTTCCACTCCGCGCAAATTTCCGCGACCGCGATCGGATGAGAAATGTAAGGCTCACCTGATTTACGAATTTGACCCAAATGCATTTCATCAGAGAAGCGATACGCGTCTTTGACGAGTTTTAAGTCAGCCGGCGTTAGATATTCAGAGAGTCGATTGGTTAGATCGGTGATTGAAGCAACGCCCAGTGCAGGATTTCGAGGCGGAGGGTCGACTGCAACAGGGGTAGGGCTGTTACGTTTTTTTCGTGGCGTTGGTATCCGTGAAACAACTTGTTCCGTATTCGGGGCAATAGAATGGTTGTCTGAAAGATTCATTCTTGA
>CAYPNW010000234.1:0-1507 GCA_964411965.1 uncultured Burkholderiaceae bacterium | reverse complement strand
GCCATTTAATTTCCTTAAGTCATGGTGTTTGCATGTATGCCAAGCTGCGCAAAGAGATCCATATTGCGCGCAGTTTGCTGCACAAAGCGACAACGAGTTGCTTTGACAATTGCATTTAATTCTGACAATGCAACCGCAAATTCTTGATTAATAATAACATATTCAAACTCAGGCGCGTGCGCCATTTCGCCGCCAGCCGCAAGAATCCGGCGCGTGATGACGTGCGGCTCGTCTTGGCCACGTTTTTTCAAACGCTCTTCTAACGCGGGAATCGAAGGCGGAAGGATGAAAATACCCACGGCTGATGGGAAACGTTTTTTGACTTGTTGCGCGCCTTGCCAATCAATTTCTAGCAGGATATCTGTGCCAGCCTTAATGTGTTGCTCGATCAGAACGCGTGAAGTGCCATAGTAGTTGCCGTGCACTTCTGCCGATTCAAGAAACTCATTTTCTCGACGACGTGATAAAAATTCCTCTACAGAAATAAAATGATATTCACGTCCGTTTTCTTCGCCTGGCCGGGGTGGGCGGGTGGTAAAGGATATCGACAATTTGATATTGGGTTCTTGTGCGAGTAAAGCATTGACCAAGGTTGATTTGCCCGCGCCAGACGGTGCGGCCACCATGAATAAGCTTCCCGCCATGTTTTCAGCATGTATCATGATAAGGTTCTCAATTTCTATGGAGTATCAGTTTTTTTATACTATTTTGCGCTTATCTAGTAAGCATCTTTAAAATATACTTGCACTAGTATCAAAATCATTCGAGATTTTGCACCTGTTCGCGCATTTGTTCGATGAGTAGTTTCAACGCCATGGATGCATCCGACAGTTCTTTGTTCGCAGCCTTTGAACCTAGTGTATTTGCCTCGCGATTAAGTTCCTGCATCATAAAGTCCAGGCGTTTCCCGACTTGGCCACCTTGCTTCAAAATATGTCGGGTCTCAGTTAAATGTGCCGCCAGTCGATTCAATTCTTCGGAGATGTCTGCGCGAATTCCGTACATCGTGACCTCTTGTCGAATTCGATCCAGTGCTTCGTCTCGCGTAATTGTGCTCGCCGAGTTGGGCTCAGCATTTGACGCAGCTAAACCCAATGCTTCTGCGAGTCGTGCCGTCGCTTTCTGCTGAAATTGTGCGAGTACGGTAGGCATAAGTGGCGTAATTTTGGCCACAATCTCTTCCATCGATGTGACGCGAGCAAGCAGTGTGTCAGCCAAGGCTTGGCCTTCGCGCTCCCGGCTTAGAACAAAGGCACTGAGCGTTTTGTTGATTGTGTTCGTGATGACTTCTTGCATCGAATCAGCGTTAATTTCTGTTTCCTCAATCAATCCATTCCATTTAAGAATTTCAAAGCTGCTCAGAGGTGCAGCGTTCGGAAATTGTTGCAAAATTTGATCTTGAAAGCGCGCTACCTGATCGAGAATACTTTGATTGAGCGTTTTATTTTCGGCACTTTGGTTAGCACGACTAAAACTAAAGCGGCATTCAACTTTCCCACGTGATACC
>CAYPNW010000233.1:0-3856 GCA_964411965.1 uncultured Burkholderiaceae bacterium | reverse complement strand
CTAGCGAAGTTCAATTACGGCGCTGGTAAGGCATGAATCGACTTAAGCACCGCGCGGGAAATCAATTCGCGTTTTTCTAAATCTTCCAAGCGCTTGGGTGTGTCAATATTTAGGGCGAAAAACACCGCGCCATTTGACCACTCGACCCAGCCCACCCACCAACCATACCGACCTTCCCAGCCGGTTTTGGCGCGGATGATCCAATCGTGCCCCGCCTCAACCACCATGATGTCTTTGACTAATCGCTGGTGCTCCACGGAAAACGGCAAGTCGTTTTGATACAAGCGCTTCAAAAAAGCAATTTGTTCATAAGCAGAAATCGCTAAATTGCCATCTACCCAATAATTGCCTTTTGCAGTGCTGGGGTCCGCGTTCCCGTAATTCAGCTTTTTCAAATATTGACGTGCCTGATCCTCACCAATTTTTTGGGCAAAAATCTCGTACACCCAAATGGCGGAATTACGCATTGCAGAGCGCAAATTTTGGTCTTGATTGTGCGCAGAAAAACTGCGCTTCACGCCGTCCCAAGGGAACACTTCAAACTCATCGCGCACTGCCCCAGCATCCAACGCAAAAAGCGTGTGGGGAATTTTGTAGGTTGACGCGGGTGAATAGCGTTTTTTCGCACGCTCGTCGTTGTACACCAAGGTGACAGGGGTTTTCGTGCGTGCATCCAGTACAACGATCGTTCCCTGCGCTTGGTATTTTTTAAAAATTGCACTCCAGTCAGAACGCAACTGCGAGGCGTCCTGCACCTGAGCATGTGCGCTCAAGCTTAACAATGACGCGATAAAAGCAACAAAAATGAACCGCAAAAAAATCTCCTTCTTCCTTTTAAAAATTTAAAGCGGTGCGACAGGAACACAAATATCGCAGCGAAACTCGCCGACCTTGCAATTTGCGCTCACGCCTTTTGGATAAAATTCGAAACACGGGCGCGCATCTAACTGATACCCGCTGGCTGGCAGCCAATCTCTAAGCAAATTTTCCCATGCCTGCCCAACTTGTTCGACATTTCCTTCGAATTGAAAAACCGCATAAAGGCCACCCGGAATGATTTTCTTCATTGCGCCACCCGCTGCCACAAAGTCAGCGCTGACCTCCGCACAGGCATCGTAACGGCAATGCTCTGGCGCAGTGATACTTGGGTCATCATAGGCGATGCCATAGCGAGCGTGATCGGGGCCGAGCTTGTTCATCACCGCCCAAGGCACATAGGTTTCCTGCCAAAAGCGGGCAATTGGCGCGCCGTAAGCGCCTAAGTGTCTAAAGTAAGCGACATGCGCGGGTTCACGGTTGATGAGGGTTATTTTCATGTTGTTCTCCATCGATTTGGCAATGTGTGTTTTGGAGACGCCATGTTCGGTGAAATCGCCAAGTAAGACCTGACTTTGCTTGCTATTCACCTGACTTAGATTGCTATTTGTACGGCGCGCTAACAATTGTTGCGTGCGCCAAGCAGTGGGTGAACACCCAAACCTGCTCTTGAAAGCCCGAGTAAACGCTTCTGCAGAACCAAATCCCACCGACAAAGCAATGTTTAAAATTCGCGTTCTGGGTTGCACCACAAGGCGCATGGCCGCAACCTCAATGCGCCGCCGACGCACATAATCGCCCAAGGTTTCCCCAACTAGTGCTGCAAACAGGCGATGAAAATGAAACGGCGAGAAATGGGCGACTGCCGCGAGTTTTGGTAAATCAATCGCCTCATCCAGATGCTCGTCGATGTAGGTTATTACCCGATGCATGCGGCTTTCGTATTCGTGACGGTTTTGCTTACTAGACTGAGTTGACGAAGACATTAGCGCAATTTCGAAATCATAGAGACAGGTGTATTCAATCTTTGCTCATTTGTTTTTATGAATGGAATTCTTTGTCGTCCGTGCGTACAAATTTTTACGCAAGAATTATCCCAAATTCAAGCAGAGTTCTTGCCGCTTTTTAGAATCACTAAGCCGGATTTTGTAAATACAAAATCCGCTTACGCACAAACTGAATATGGCTGCGCAAGCCGTACAGTTCTTCCGCATAGGCTAAGGGAACCGAGATATGGTTGACCTTCCCCTCAAGTTCGTCGAGCGCTTTGAGTTGTTGTTGGCATACAAGGTCGCGATTTTGCTCGCCTAATTCTTCGATCGCGTCCTCTACGAGTCGCAATTGACCATACCAGCGATACACACGTGAACGAATACGCCAAACATACAAGGGTGGAATAATTTTTGATAAAGGCAAAATCAATGCGCCAAGCGCAAGTAACACCACCCACATACGTTCTAAGAAATTCGCCAACCAAAAACTTAAATAGCGCTGGAAAAAAGGTGGACCGTTCTTATAGAATTTTTCGGCCTGGCGCGTAACAGGAATTTCTGTGTAACGATCTGAAGGAAACTCGGCCTGTCGGCTAAACCAACCAGCACGACCATGAATCTTTTGCGCTGATTGCAAGATCAAGCCGATTAATGCGGGGTGCAAACTTTCATGGGCAACCAAGGTGGCCGTTGGGGAGATTAAGTGCACATCATTGGCGGGAATGTTCTTACCAAAATCGACGATCCCACGTGGCAATACAACGTGCGATAAAAATGGAAAACGACGCGTGTAGGCTTCCGCTTGATTGAAATTGAAGAGCTTCACATCGGGTGAGCGCAATAATTCTTGCAGCACGGGCGAATCGGGAGCGGACACCATGACGAGCGCATCTAATTTTCCTGCCGCTAATGCTTCTGAAGCAGCATCATTATCTAAGCGCTGCAGTTGTACATCGCTTTCTCCCACATCATTGGCCGACATGATTTGCTTGAACAAGCGCGCGACACCCATGCCTTCGGTGCCGACATTAATGCGCTTGCCTTTAAATTGAGCAATGCTGGTGAGTTCTTTTTTACCCTTATAAAACACCCATAGAGGTTCGTAAAACAAGCTACCCAAAGACACCAAGCCTTTGCTTTCAGCCTCTTCTGCATCGGTGGAGCCGCTTTGCACAAAGCCAAGTTCAATGATGGAGTCCGGGTCGCTAATTCTTTGTAAATTTTCTTGCGAACCTTGTGAAGCCTGCAATCTGACGGTGATGTCATTCTTCGCTAAGTCTTGCACGTACTGATTGGCAAGGCGTTGATATGCGCTGTCTTCTGGGCCAGTTGAAAAATCAATTACGCGGGGCGGTGCAGGGTCGACTAGCTTGTAGGCGACAATACAAACCAGCGCCACCACCAAAGTCATTGGCCCAAACGCGACCAATAAGTCACGAATCGAGACGCGGGTGAATTCTATTTTTGGCATGCGGCTTTAAGCGTTTTTACTAGTTTTAGGCGGGAACGTACTCAGCAGAAAATTGATCTAGCCCTGCTAGCATCTCGCTGAATGCGGCATCGACTTGCTTTGGTTCGCCTTTGACACCCAATTCTATGTGCCGGCGAATTTGGTGATTACCCACGCTGGGTAGGCTAAACACTTTGATCAATGGGTACTTGGCTTCTAAAGCCTCCATCAGCGGCGTGAGCGTTGATTCCATGGCTTCGAACACGAGCACGGCTTTTTCGGCACGCGCTTCTTGGTGAAATAAATGCGCGTAGTGCGTATCTAACACCCATTCCATCATCGGCCACGCCATCACGGGAAAACCAGGAACGAAGTAATGGTTATGAATCGCAAAGCCAGGAATTTTGTTGTACGGATTCGGGATTAACTCAGCACCGATGGGGAACTCGCCCATTTTCAAACGATGCAAATTTTCTGCCGAATTCAAATCAAGGACCTTGCCCGCTTCTGCCGCTGTTTCGGTGATACGTTGCTGTATCAGGACTTTGGCTTCAGGGTGCAGCTGAATCCCCAAATGTAAAGCGGCGGCAGCGCATTG
>CAYPNW010000232.1:0-3862 GCA_964411965.1 uncultured Burkholderiaceae bacterium | reverse complement strand
GGGAAGCGCACTTTATTGAGACCGTAGTTGAGTGCCATTTTTACGTAATTGAGCTGCAATGCGTTTTGTAACAACATCGGCAGCAGTGAGAGCGTCAAGAAGCCATGCGCGATAGTGCTGCGAAACGGTGATTCAAGTTTAGCGCGCTGGCTATCGAGGTGTATCCATTGATGGTCACCTGTCGCGTCGGCAAATTGATTGATGCGGTCTTGTTCGACCTTGATCCAATCGGACACGGCGAGTTCTTGCCCAATTAACGACTTGAGTTCATCACTATTTTGAATTTCACGCATGAGAATAATTGAGCTGAATGTTTGGTAAAAAGCTGGGTAGTGCCGCAAATCGTGCAAGGTGATGATCGGTGTCACCTAGGCTGAATTCAATCATGGTCAGTCGCTTGAACATATGCGCTGCGGGTAGTTCATTTGTGACGCCCATTCCGCCATGTAATTGAACCGCTTGTTGACCAATATAGCGAGCGGCTTGGCCGACTCTTGCTTTTGCTGCGGATACTGAACGACGTCGTTCGTTGGCATCGGTAGAACTAACATTGACTGCCGCGAGCGTCGCTAAAGAACGCGCTTGTTCCATTTCGATGAACATCTCTGCCATGCGGTGTTGAAGGGCTTGGAATTTGCCAATAGGTGCGCCAAATTGCTGCCGAGTTTTTAGATAGTCGAGTGTGGTCGCGAATAAAGCTTCCATAATACCAATGGCCTCGGCACACAACAGTGTTATGCCATAGTCACTTACCACTTCAAGTATGTCCCAAGCACCATGCAAGGAACCGATCAATGCCGAAGCAGGCAAGTGAAGTTGTTCAAAGGACAGTTTGGCTGCACGCATGCCATCGACAGTACGATAGTCCTGAACACTGCCAACGGGTAAGCTTGCCATCTGAACTAAAAATAAGCTGATGCCGTCGAGATCTCTTTGCGCCCCCTTAGTGCGTGCCGAAACGATCAAGGCATCTGCTTGTGCACCATGCAGTACCGTCGATTTATGGCCATTTAGAACAAAACCATCCGGCGCTTCCTCTGCAGTACAAGCAATATCGAAAAGATCGTGCCGAGATTGCTGTTCGTGTAACGCGCATGCAAGTTTGGTTTGTCCAGTTGCGATAGCTTCTAACAGTTCGCTATGCGACGAGGTGCGCTTCAGAAATTCTGCACCTAAAATTGTCGCAAAATAAGGTTCCACGATCAAACCTCGCCCAATTTCCTGTAGCACGACCATCATATCAATGGCGTTACCGTTAAAACCGCCTTGCGCTTCAGGAATGGGTAAGGCGAGTGCGCCGAGTTCAGCCAAAGCCTGCCACGCCTTGTCCGATACACCACTTGCAGAATGCACAATCCGCTTGCGTTCCTCAAAGCCGTAACTCTTTTCCGCCCAGCGGCGTATTGCCTCTGCAAACTGTGTTTGTTCTTCGGTCAAATTGAAATCCATTTGTTTCCCCTTACAAGCCCAAAATCATTTGCGAAATGATGTTTTTTTGAATCTCATTTGAACCGCCGTAAATCGAGGTTTTACGGAAGTTGAAATACATCGGCGCAATCGCAGTCAACTCATCGTGGTCCACGCTGCAATTTTCGTGCTTTGATTCTTCGAGCGCTGCTCTAAAAAGTTGTCCATGCGGGCCAATCACCTCTAACATTAACTCGGTTAATTTTTGTTGAATCTCTGTGCCTTTAATTTTTAATAGCGATGCTTCCGGGCCCGGACGGCCAGCGTCTTGAGAAATTACTCGTAACACAGTGATTTCAAGCGCCATCAGTTCGATTTCTAGCGTTGCAATCTTTTGGGAAAAAACGGGATCATTGAGGAGTGCATCGCCGTTTTTTTTATGTTCTTGTGCCAGTACTTTGAGCGTGTGAAGTTCACGCTTGGATCGTCCAACCGCAGCGATGCCTGTGCGCTCATGGCCGAGCAAATATTTGGCATAGGTCCAGCCCTTGTTTTCTTCGCCAATCAAATTCTGTAGAGGGACTTTTACATTGTCGAAAAATACTTCGTTGACTTCATGTTCTTCATCTAACATGAGGATAGGGCGCACGGTGATGCCGGGCGACTTCATATCAATGAGAAGAAATGAAATGCCTTCTTGCTTGCGAGCGCTTGAATCGGTGCGCACTAGGCAGAAGATCATATCGGCATGTTGCGCAAGGGTAGTCCACGTTTTTTGTCCATTGACAAGGTACATGGTTTCGCCGTTTTCGGTGATGCGTTCAGCGCGCGTCTTGAGAGAGGCTAAATCTGAGCCCGCCCCAGGCTCTGAGTAACCCTGACACCACCAATCAGTACAATTTAAAATTCGTGGCAAGTAATAGGCTTTTTGTTCGGCGTTTCCGAACGCCATAATCACAGGCGCGACCATATTTACGCCAAACGGCAAGATAGGCGGCGTTCCCGCATTGGCGCATTCTTCCTCGAAGATATGGCGTTGGATAGGATTCCAGCCTGTCCCGCCAAACTCAGTCGGCCAAGCAGGAGCCGCCCATCCTTGCTTCGCTAAAATTTGATGCCAGCGCACGTAGTCTTCACGTTGAAGGGCTTGGTGATGAAGTACCTTGTGCTGCAGGTCAGCGGGTAAGTTCTCTTTCAAAAAGGCGCGAACTGTTTCGCGAAAAGCCAAATCTTCTGCAGAATAATTGAGGTCCATGGTGTGTTTTCTCATAAAATTTTTGCCAACATCTTTGCCGCAATGATGCGCCTAAACGCCATATTGTAGCGGAGACTTCTTGCCCTCATGTGGTCGCATGGCGGCAAACATTGCTAGCAGTTGTCTTGTTAATTTTTTTATTGAGATTAATTTACACGAGGAAATACCATATTTTTTTCGCGATAATTCGAGGCCGCTGCACAACTTACTGCGCGTCCGAATTTTGTTCCTGCGACTTCGGCTACCGTGCTCGCTGTGCAGTCGTACAGGTGCGCTTCTCGAAGCAAACTTCGGCCGCTCGCTACTTTGGGCAGAGGTCTCATTCATTGTGTTCTTGCAAAAAAGTGCGTAATCGGGTCGTTTCGATCGCTAATTGCGACTTATCAGCGTAAGTCGTTTTGCAAGTGAGAAAATGCCTGATAAATATTCGCCGCGCAATAAAAAAATGTACTCTGGGCTGTGTGACTCAATGTAAGTGATTAGCACCAGGATTCGGCGCGTCGTCGGGCATTTCTGCATGTACTAACTCGCCGTCACGATTACAAAAAAGTGGTGCATCGCAATCGTCGCAATATTCTAGCGGGAAGATGGCGGGTATTTTTTTTACTTCGAGCAAACCGGCTTCAGCCAATATTGCAGGAATGTCGCCTAACTGATTATCGCTTTCGTTGCCGATGGCATTAGCAGCATCGTCTTGCTGGTAAAGCGGCCAAACTAAGCCATGAATCACTTCGCTTTGGTTTTTTAGCGAGAAGCTGATGCGATATTCGTCCACTCTGTCGGTGCCATCTTCTTCGCCGAAGGCAGCAACGAACGCGTCTAGTTCCGTGGCATCAATACCGAAGGTTTGTGTGAGGTAGAACACGGCGGAGCGAATTGAAATGGGACGAATGCGCACGTCGGATTCGCGGCACGCCGTATAAAATGCCTCAGGCATCAACAGCTCGACGCCGCAGCCAGGCAGTAAGCGCATGGCAGATGGTGTAGCAGCCGCTTGCCAGCGCGTCAGGATATCGTTCTTAGCCTGTATGGAATCAAATGGTGTCGGAATATTTTGCCAAGCAAAAAGGGCACTTTCAACGGGCGCCACCACCACCGCAAGCAGATAGCGGCTATCTGCCAGAAACGGGACAGTTTCTGGCATATGTTGTTGGGCAATATTGGGCTGTTCTTTTAACAAACTCTGCGCTGTATTGCGCA
>CAYPNW010000231.1:0-3895 GCA_964411965.1 uncultured Burkholderiaceae bacterium | reverse complement strand
TTAAAAAAATGCCGCAGTCAATGCGGCATTTTTATTTTGGCGAATTGACCAAATTACTTTTGCAATTGCGGAAAACGCTTGTCTATCGTCTGGTTCCAGCCAGTGAGCTTCTCTGCGACTTGCGCCAGTAATGCCGTGGTATCGCCTTCAATAGTGAGTTTCTCGATCACGTCGCCTTTAGCAATGCTGTTGACGACTTTTTGATCGTCCGCACTGACAACGGCGCCGAAAACAGTATGCTTGCCATTCAAATGTGGTGTTGGCAAATGCGTAATGAAAAATTGACTTCCATTGGTCGCGGGACCCGCATTTGCCATCGACAAAATGCCCGGCTTATCGTGCTTAAGATCAGAAACTAATTCGTCTTCGAACTTGTAACCTGGGCCACCCATACCAGTACCGTCAGGGCAGCCGCCTTGAATCATAAAATTGCCGATAACACGATGGAAGGTTAGGCCGTCATAGTAGCCGCGTGTGGCAAGATTGACGAAATTGGCGACAGTAACAGGTGTTTTATCATCAAATAAGTTGATATTGATCGTACCTTTGTTGGTCTGCATGACTGCTTTAAGAGTGCTCATAAGGGCTCCGTTAGGGTTAATGTTGTGGACGGTCTGATTAAGTTACTGCGCAACCAAATTTTGTATCTGCGATACCGCTACGGCACCCGCTACGGCACCCGCTACGGCACCCGCTATCGTGCTCGCTGTACTCTCGTACAGGCGCGCTTCTCGATCCAATCTTTCGCCGCTCACTAAACTTAATCAGAGCGTCCTAGTTTTGAAAAAATTGAGTGTGCGAGTTTGTTTTGATTTATCGCATTCTAACAGTTCATCATCATGCAACTATGACTGCGCTATGTCGTATGTGAGCCGAGTTGGGTTAAAGATTCGCAGGTCAATTGTCTGCGCACGTGTTACAGTCCTTGAAAAACTTGAAAGCAAACTGTGGCTACTCCAAATTACGGATACGATAAACGTCAGAAAGAACTGGCGAAAAAGAAGAAAAAAGAAGAAAAATTGAAGTCGAGAGCTGAGCGAAAAACTGATGAGGTAGGTGACGGAATGGAAACGCCAAACTCGGATGACAAAGGTAACGACACAACGCCAGACACTGGCGCGTAGATCTCACTCTTGCTCTAGGTCGAGCGGCTTTTGTACCAGCGGAGTATCCCTAGCAAACTAATGAGCAGCCAAAATGACTCGATAATGATCGAGGGCAAATTGGGCTCAATTGCCAAGGAGATCAAAATAAAGCCAGCGCCGATGGCGTTCGTGCATGAAAACGCCAAACGCGTTGCTTCCCACCTAGCGCTTTGTAGCATGGCGTAGGCAAAGATGATTGCCGCCGCACCTAGCGTGCCAATTACATTTCCAATGAGGATCATCAAATCTCCGCAAGCAAGAAGGCTTTTGCCTAAAACTGTTCCAGCATTTGTCGTTAGCTTGTCAAACGTTCTACTGCTTTAGACGACGAGTCGAGTTGGAGCAATGTGTGTAAGCGCTTATTTTTCGCTAATTCGAGTTTATTTCTAACCAATCATCCAATTGCTGATATAGCCACGCGGAAACGGCTGCAAATCTTTCTGCATCGATTTCACGCGGTAACGGCGACGTCACGCCGCAATAGTTATTCAAGGTAGCAACGCTTTCCGCATTCCACTCCGGGTGAAATTGCACACCAACTCTGTCTTTTGGAAGCCGAAACATCTGTAAGCATTTTTCATTGCGTGCAGCGGGCTGACCACTAGGCGGTAAACTGAATTGGTCCTCGTGCCATGTCATCACGTCCAGACTTGAGGCATCTGAAAAATGCACACTTGACCAACCTGATTCAGGTGCATACATCTTTTTAACTTGCGCACCAGTAGCGAGGGCAAGAAGTTGCGCACCTAAGCAAATAGCGAAGATTTTTGCGTTAGTATTGATTTTTGCGCTCAGCCAAGCTCGTTCTGCGCTCAACCACTCTTCGTTGCCCAACGCAGAATAAGGGCCGCCTAAAATGATGCACGGGAGGTCATTGGACGCAGGAAGCTGCGCTAAATCTGCTCGGTAAACCTGTAATTTGATATCTCTTGACTGCGCCCAATGCAAAATCTCGCCAGCGCTTTCAGCGCAATGGTGCTGAATTATGTCGATTTGAATTTGAGCCATGAGAACTAGTGTGCGCTGAGAGTTGGACTTGTGGTTGCTGACATGTTTTCTGATTTTGTTTGTGTAATTGTCACGATTACTGCGTCGGATTGCGCGCCGAAACGATGCCGCGTCTCCGGTGAAACTTCGATTAACTGTCCCGCATTGGCAAGTACCATCTCGTCTTGATCGGTTTCTAAGATGATGTGTCCATCAACGCAAAAAATAAATTCCGTTTTTGCATGGTGCTCAAAGGCATACACGCCCTTAGGAATGCGCGTTAGTAGCAGATTCCCTCCATTGAGTGCACTAATTAATTGGTCTTTATCGGCTTCCAATGAACGACCAATGTTACTTAGTTCGTGCAAAGTGAGACTTTTTTTAAATGGTACTTTTTGTAAGAAATTAGGCATAAAAGAAAAACGGCGGACGAATGAGGTGCTTGATATCTTATGCCCAAAGCGCAATTCGCCGAAGGTAATTAAAGTGCACAGCTTGGAAGCTTGCGTCACTAATTCCAAGAAAAGTGCGATGAATCACCCGCGATAAATCGCGTTAATCATGCTTATCGATTGCATTCGATTTGATTTACAAAGGGACAGATGCTTGTATAGTATTCGACGGCATCAGTAGGTAGTTCGTCAAAATTTTCTTTTAGGACTTGCGTAAAATTGCCTTGGCAAGGCGAAGCAACAACGCCAACGTCTGTTTTGCGTAAGTCCTTATTTACTGTCATTGTTTGGATTATGCAAATTCTCTCCAGTGGGCGTTATCAATTTCGCGTTGATCAACCTCAATCTATCCCCATCGTCATGGGCATATTAAATGTGACGCCTGACTCATTTTCCGATGGCGGCCATTATCAACATTTAGATCAAGCTCTCAACCATGCTGAAAAAATGATTCGCGATGGCGTTGATATCATCGACATCGGCGGCGAATCTACGCGACCAGGCGCAGCACCCTTGTCCTTGCAAGAAGAACTTGATCGCGTCATGCCAGCAATTTTTGCATTACGCGATTGCGGTAAGGCCTTGTCAATAGATACGCGCAAACCTGAAGTCATGCGCGAAGCGGTGATTGCAGGCGTTGATATGGTGAATGATGTGGGCGGTTTTGGCTTACTTGCGGCACGTGAGGTCGTTGCACAAAGCAAGGTTGGTCTTTGCGTGATGCACATGCAAAACACGCCCAGCGATATGCAGTTGCAGCCACATTATGATGATGTTAACCGTGAAATTATTGACTTTTTGCGTGAAAGAGTGGCGTTGCTAGCGACACACGGTGTTGTCCGTGAACGGATTTGTATTGATCCAGGATTTGGATTCGGAAAAACTTTGGCGCATAATATCGAAATTTTTGAGCAATTGGGCTCTTATTCATCGGAAATAGGCGCAGCAGTTTTGGTCGGCGTGTCACGAAAGTCGATGATCGGCGCGCTAACAGGCAAACCGATTGAGCAGCGAATGGCTGGCAGCGTTGCGGCGGCGCTGTTTGCCGCTAAGCAAGGGGCGCATCTGATCCGCGTGCACGATGTGGCTGAGACTGTAGACGCTTTGAAAGTTTGGCAAGCATTAAGGAAGCTCTGATTAAGTGTAGCGAGCGGCCAAAGTTTGGATCGAGAAGCGCACCTGTACGACTGTGCAGCGAGCACGGCTGCCGGAGTCGCAGATACAAAATTTGGTCGCACAGTAACTTAATCAAAGCGTACGTAACAACTAAATCGAATAGAAATGAGTAATACGATGGGCAGAAAATATTTT
>CAYPNW010000230.1:2859-3920 GCA_964411965.1 uncultured Burkholderiaceae bacterium | reverse complement strand
TGGCTGCTGTTGCTGCCGTTTCGCCTAGTGGGTATCGTGTTTGAGGGCTTGTTTGAAACCTTGCGGGCGATTATTTTGTTGCCCGCTCGCTTACTCAAGGGCTAATTGCGCAGCGCGCTTGGCTGCGCATTTTAGGCAGCTTGATCAAAGCGCTCATGCAGAGCGTCTACTTGGTCAGCAATATCATCTTCGCTCCACCCTAAAAACTGGCACACGGCCGCTTGGCCTTTTTGCCACTCTAAAAAATCGTGCTCACCGTGGTAAGTGTGGATAGCCCACTCGGCCAATAAGGCCAGCGCGACCAAGGCGCGTACTCGTTCTTCTGTGGCTTGGTCTTTGAGAACTTCATAATCGTGATGCAGCAAAATGGCGAGCGAAATTTCTTCCGGCAAGCCCCAGGTGCGCGCCATTAAGGAGCCGATGGCGGCGTGGTTGGTCATATGAAACGCGTCTTCAATCTGCGTATAGCGCTCAGTTGCTTCGGCATTAGCGGCTAATAATGTGGCGGGGTAATCAGTAAATCTTTCCATCAACAGCGGCACACCGATATTGCAAAACAGCCCGAAGGTGTGCGCGGTATCTGTGCTGCATAACATGGTGCGTTTGGCGAGCGCACTCATGGCTTGTGCGCGCTTGCTTGAGAAGTCCCAAAATTTCTGTACTTCTGCTCCCGTTTTTCCTAGCGCTTGTCGTGCAATAATGCCCGTCATGAGCAAGCCGCTTTGCTCCATGCCCAAGAGATCAACGGCGTGGGCAACCGAGCGGGCCTTTAGGCGCAAGCCAAAGAAGGAAGAATTTGTCAGTTTAAGAAGTGAGGCTGATAAGGCGACATCGCTGGCGATAATGGCGGACAAACGTTTGGGGCTAGGCTCGGCCGATGCCAATTCGTTTTGCACGTCGATGAGCAAGCTAGGGCGCGGCGGAATGCGGATTGTTTTGATGAGAGCATCAACTGATTCTGGTTGTACTGACGAGTTTTTTTTCACAACAAATCCGTTGCTAGTGGTAGTTGAAAGGGCATTCTTTCGCGCTTTTTTGAAACATTTTTCAAGGCAAATTAG
>CAYPNW010000230.1:0-2759 GCA_964411965.1 uncultured Burkholderiaceae bacterium | reverse complement strand
CGTTGGCGGCGCGTTGGCAAAAGTGTGCGCGTTTTTGCGATTACTGCGTTGTTCGTTCTGAGCACGAATGCAGGCGCGTATTTATTTCTGGCACCGCTTGAAAATTTGGAGCCAGTGCTTGACCTGAAAAAAACACCGTCGGCACAGTCAGCCCAAGCGGTGGTGATTTTGTCCGCAGGGCGTTTTGAGAATAGCCCTGAATATGCCGGTGCCGATGTGCCAGATTACGTGGCATTGGCGCGCTTACGCTATGGTGCAAAACTGGCGCGCGAAACGCACTTGCCGGTGTTGGTGACAGGGGGTGTTGTGCATCCAGAACGCGAAGAAGCTTCGCTTGCATTGGGCATGGCCAATGCGTTGGAACAGGAGTTTGGTGTACCCGTCAAATGGCGCGAAGAGCGCGCTGCCAATACGCGTGAGAATGCGAATTTTTCCGCCAAAATTTTGCGTGAAGCTGGCGTGAGCCATGTGTTGTTAGTGACTGATGCCATGCATATGCGTCGTTCGCGTTTTGCTTTTGAACGGGCTGGCATCAAGGTAACGTCGGCACCAACGGTATTTTTTTCGCACGCGACGCTAGGCGTTTATAGTTTCTTGCCTAGCCCTGAAGGTTTGCGGCGCTCGCAGTATGCGATTTATGAGTGGTTGGGTTTGGTGTGGTACCAGCTTAGAGACAACTGATCTAGATACTGCCCGTTAATTTGATGGCGATAGACACTGAGCAAAATCAGCAAATGCACCGGTGGGCGTTTGTTTCTGCTCTGTTGATGACTTGGTGGCTAATGATGTCGGGGCACAGAGGTCTATGACTACATTTTTTGGCGTATTGAGTTCTGCACTGAGGAATACTGGTGCTGATCGCCAAGCAAAATCAAAGTCTTGCGGCGCGCGAAATAAGTTGCGTACTGGGTGTAACCCTAGGTAAAGACGAGTCATGCTGGTTTCTTTATTCTGTGCGGGGCGAAGTATGCCGTCATCGCGTTCGCGGATTTTTCCATCCACTAAATTTGCCCAAACATTCGCGCTACTTTGCGGGAATCGGACTTCAATACCGCCCGTGTCGATTAAGGTGTTGTGCAGCACTTCGCTGGCGGCCGCCTTGTTCAAATAGATGCCGTCGTCAGCGCAGGACATCACGAGGTTTGCAGCGAGCACGCTGCGATCTTGCTCGGTAATGCAATGCTGGTCGCGGCAGTAAGCCGCACCAGTGCCACCACCGCCGAGCGAAAGGCCCACGCGTTGCCCCGCATAGTTTCTGAGGCGATGTTCGCAAATCACTATATTTTGTAGAAGCTTATTTTCTTGCCCGCCACCTTTAGCAAATAGTCCGTAGCTAATTTTGTCGCCACCTACTTTAATAAAATCGGTCACGATATTTTTTTGGATCAGCCACCGGCTTGCTGCGACTAAATCGATCGGCGTGACAGAATGATCGGTGCGCCGTGCTTCGGTGTTGGTGAGCGTATTGTGAGTAATTTGCCCGTCATCTGGAAACCGCCCTTTTTCGCCATTGATTTTGAAATGGGCGTTGAAATCAACAATGATGTTATTTCTCGCCACAAAATGGCGGGCATCACCAACGACATGAAACGCGTGTTCACAGAATTCCGCTTGCGGGCAGGCGCCGTGAATTTCTAAATTTTCAAACCGCCAGTAAGGTGCGGTAACAAAGAACCCTTCGCCCAAAATGAAGTCAAGTTTTACCGCGCCTAATTTTTCCGCGCGGACGATGATGGGTGTCTCAGCGGTGCCCGCTTTATTTGCAGCCGGGCTTGCACCAGAAAATTGATATCGGCCTGGTGCGATGACAATGCTGTCACCTGGCAAAGCGTCGCGCATGGCGACGCGCAATTGCTCTGCGCTGGTAACCGTCACGCTGCGCTTGGGCAAACTTACTGACGAATCGACGGGATTTTTTTGCGCACCTAGCGTCAACTCAGGCAGCGGAAAACCGACAGCTTGCATACGATCACCGTGTTGAAGCATAGTTGCTATTACTTTGGTGGTCTCGGTGATGAGGCGATTGTGGCCTTCGGCACGCCGTTCAAGATAGGGTGCGAGTTCACGCGGAGGACGATTTTGCGTTTCGAGCTGCCAGACGATAAGGGCGGTCAACACGGCAAGAAAAAGGCACATCAAAATCAAGAAAAAACGCAGCCAGCGTGACTTTTTCTTGGAGTGAAATTGACGTGCTCGCATCACATCGCTTGTATGTTGGTGAGTCGTTGCGCCTTACTTCAGCGGAATTTTGGTATCTCTATCGACGGCGACGGCAGTCACACTGTTTTGCGGCGAACCTTCGATCAGCTTGTCGGAATAGGTTAGGTAAATTAAGGCATTGCGCTGTTGATCAACCATGCGCACGACGCGTAATTTTTTGAATAGGATGGAGATACTTTTTTCGTACACCTCTTCTTGTTGCTTCAACGGCGCAAGGAAGCTGATAACGCCAACTTGACGGCAAGCGATTGAGGCTTCGGCTTTGTCTTCCGCCAAGCCTAAGCCACCACGAATGCCACCCGTCTTTGCGCGCGAGATATAGCAGGTCACGCCTTTTACTTTTGGATCATCATAGGCTTCCACTACGACCTTGTGATCGGGGCCGAGTAGCTTAAACGCGGTGTCAACGCTACCGATGGTTTCTGCGCCAGCGTTTGACATGCTAAACAAAATGAGGCCAAGAAGGCTCAGGAGTAACTTCATTTTTTTTCATCCAAATGCGAGTGTCGAATGCTGTATGCAAAATAGCCGGCAACTGC
>CAYPNW010000229.1:2392-3925 GCA_964411965.1 uncultured Burkholderiaceae bacterium | reverse complement strand
TGTACAAGGCGGCGTCGGACGGAAACTGCGCTACGCCTTCGCGGCACAAGGTTTCCATTTCATCGACCGTGTACGGACATTCCAAACCCAAGCGCTGCGCTGATTGAATCACCCGCGCTAAATGCAGACGAAGGTCGGGCATGTGCCCGCGTATGGAGCGTGCGCCGTCGAACACACTCGACCCCAACCACACCGCATGATCCATCGCGCCGAAAAGGGGCGTATTTCCTTGATTCCAGCTACCTTTAAAGTATGTGAGATACATATTTATGCCTCTTTGTTTGCGTGATATTGCGTGATGTTGTGCGAGTTTTCGGAACGGGATGAGCTGCTGCCAAGATTCTCAATGTAACATGAGCACTACACCGCTGCGCGCCACTGTGCGGCTTTTTCTCCGAACTTTTTTACCTGAGCATAGCTGAGTTAACCTGTGACGAACGAGCAAACCACAGCTACCATCTCCTTTTCGACCGCCTTAACTTTTTGGTTAAAACTAGGCTTGATTAGTTTCGGTGGCCCCGCTGGTCAAATCGCGCTGATGCATCAAGAATTGGTGGTAAATAAAAGGTGGATATCTGAGCGGCGTTTTCTGCACGCACTCAATTACTGCATGGTGTTGCCTGGCCCAGAAGCACAGCAACTGGCCACCTATATGGGCTGGCTCATGCACAAAACTGCCGGCGGAATTGCGGCGGGCGTCTTATTCGTTTTGCCGTCCTTGTTCATTTTGATTGGCTTGTCTTGGTTGTATATCGCGTATGGCCAACTGCCCGTTGTTGCGGGTTTGTTTTACGGCATTAAGGCTGCGGTGCTTGCGATTGTCTTGCACGCGGCGGTGCGAATCGGTAAGCGTAGTTTGCAAAATAAATTACATTGGGGCGTGGCGGTTCTGGCTTTTTTTGCGATGTTTGCTGCGCAGATACCGTTTCCGTTTATCGTCATGGCAGCAGCTTTGATAGGCATCGCTGCGACCCGTTGGTGGCCGCAATTTATTACAGCAAGCGCGGGGCGTAAAAGTGCGACCGCCCAACATGGCGCGGCGATTATTGATGACGACACGCCGACTCCAGCCCATGCTTTATTCAATTGGTGGCGCTTGTGTAGAGTGATTTTGTTTGGCGCGGTGCTTTGGTGCGTGCCGATGTTCGCGTTGTGGCAGAGCTTAGGCTGGCAACATACTTACACGCAAATGGCATGGTTTTTTACTAAAGCAGCCTTGCTAACTTTTGGCGGCGCGTATGCTGTTTTGCCGTATGTGTACCAAGGCGCGGTCAGCGAATTTAGATGGCTTACGCCGAACCAAATGATTGATGGCTTGGCTCTCGGTGAATCAACGCCAGGCCCGCTGATTATGATTGTGGCTTTTGTCGGATTTATTGGCGCGTATGTGCTGCAACTTTGCGGACCTGACCAGCAATTCTTGGCGGGCGTTCTTGGTGCTTGTTTAGTCACGTGGTTCACTTTTTTGCCCTCGTTTATTTTTATTTTGGCGGGCGGGCCGTTTATTGAAAGCACGCATAAGCAAATTTCTTT
>CAYPNW010000229.1:0-2292 GCA_964411965.1 uncultured Burkholderiaceae bacterium | reverse complement strand
TTTTTATTTTGGCGGGCGGGCCGTTTATTGAAAGCACGCATAAGCAAATTTCTTTCACCGCACCGCTGGCAATGATCAGCGCGGCAGTGGTCGGCGTGATAGCCAGCCTAGCGCTGTTTTTCGCATATCACGTGCTTTGGCCTATGGGCTTTGCAGCAAATATTGATATCGGCGCGGCTGCACTGGTTTGCGCAGCGTCGGCGCTGTTTCGACGAGCTTGGTCCGTCATACCTCTGTTAGTTGTTAGCGCGCTGCTGGGTATGGCGATGCGTTTTCTGTTTTAAAGCACGAAGCGCACATTGCGAAAAAACCTCTCGACACTGAGACACTGGGACACAGAGACACAGAGAAGAAGCGAAAGCAAAGACCAACGGTTTTTTGCTTTTCTCCGTGGCTCTTTCGTAGCGCCTTGCTTTATCTCTATGTTGCGAGGTTTTGATCTTTTTGATTAGCAGTGAATTTCATCAGTACCAAGCCTGAACATGGTCAGAGTTTATGAATACTTCAGTAGGTATATTTTGTTCACGCTCTATTTACAAGCGCAAATCGATTTAAATTTGCAATATTTTCTGGAGTATATTGTTTTCTAGTTTTGCGCTACTACCCGTTTGTTAACGCTACACTTTCCTTTTCCCTCTCACGACAAATCATCATGCGCAATCATCTTTTCTGCAGCAAACGAAAAACCTACCAACTAGTGCAAGGCTCCCTCGCCGCGCTTGTGTGTTGCGCTTCAACGCTGACTTACGCGGTGGACAGTCCTAAGGGAACCAGTAGCGATAATCGCCTGAAGATGGAACAAAAGATACTCAGTAAAAAAGCGCCTATCGCGCACTTGGTGGAACGAATCTCTGCCCAACGCATTGACGGCATTATCAGAAAACTCGCCGCCTTTGAGACCCGTCATACGGAGTCAGACACGCAATCGGAAACGCGTGGCATCGGTGCCGCGCGGCGCTGGATCAAAGCGGAGTTAGAGAAATGCAGCAACGGGCAACTTGATGTGAGCTTTGATAGTTTCATTGAACCGGCTGGGCGGCGGCTTAGCAAGCCCACGGAAATTGTGAATGTCGTAGCGAGCTTAAAAGGTGCGACCACACCCGAGCGCTATTTTGTAGTGAGTGGACATTACGATTCACGCGCTACCGATGTGATGGATGCCAACTCAGCAGCACCCGGTGCCAATGACGATGCGTCCGGCACGGCCGCGGTAATGGAAATGGCCTGCGCGTTTGCGCAAGAGGCAAAGCACCACCCCTTTGATGCCAGCATCGTGTTTATGGCCGTGGCCGCAGAGGAGCAAGGATTAATCGGCGCTGCCCATTGGGCGCAACAAGCGAGAGAACGCAATCTGAATATTGCGGGCATGTTTACCAACGACATCATCGGTAGCTCGCGCGATGAACACGGTGTCGTCGATAATAAACAAGTGCGCCTGTTTGCCGAAGGCATTCCGGCCTTAAAGGAATTACCAGAGGCGATACGCACCTTGGTGTCAACAGGCGGCGAAAGCGACTCGCTCTCGCGCCAACTGGCGCGCCATGTGAAAGAAATTGGCGAACGTTACGTGCCGAATTTTACCGTCAGCATTGTGCACCGACGTGACCGCTATTTACGCGGCGGCGATCATATACCCTTCTTGGAACGGGGCTACGCTGCATTGCGTTTTACGGAGCCGAACGAAGACTTTAACCATCAGCATCAAAACATACGCAAAGAAAATGGCCTGCAATACGGCGACTTACCGGAGTTCGTTGATCCAGATTACGTAGCAAAAGTCACCCGCGTCAACACGGCAGCCCTGGCTTCCTTGGCCTACGCACCTGCCGCGCCCAGCAAAGTACAAGTCAAAACGCAACAACTAGAAAACGATACACACTTGGTGTGGGAAGCCAATACCGATGCCGATTTAGCAGGCTACCGCGTAGTCTGGCGCGACACCACCAGCAGTATTTGGCAAGGCGGCGAATTTGTCGGCAATGTAACCGAGTTTCGCGTCAAAGGACGTTCAAAAGACAATTATTTCTTCGGTGTACAAGCAATAGACCAAGCAGGAAATGTCAGCGTCGCGAGTTACCCTTTGCCTTTGCGGTGAGGTTATTTGTAGCCGCAATTGACTTTGGGGATGCATAGTCCATCGGTGATTGTACGTTTCTACGTTTATCAAAAATCGCGTCGATTTTAATTTCTCCGTTATATCTCAACCGGATCAATCTCAATTCCCCATTTCACACGGCTCTTCATCGCGCGTAACTCGCTTATCCAAGTTTTCAAGAACGCTTGCAGCGCGGG
>CAYPNW010000228.1:0-3939 GCA_964411965.1 uncultured Burkholderiaceae bacterium | reverse complement strand
CAAATTCGCCAATCAGGGCGACGTGGTGTAATCTATTGCGGTTAATCCGTTTAACCCACAAACCGATCAATAAATCGGGCCACAATCAAGGAGTCTCTCATGCAAGATATCGTTATTGTTGCTGCAGGCCGCACTGCAGTTGGTAAGTTCGGTGGTTCTCTGGCGAAGGTTGCCGCGTCTGAGCTTGGCGCACACGTGATCAAAGCACTTTTGGCGAAAACAGGCATCAGTGGCGACGCGATTAGCGAAGTAATTATGGGTCAGGTGCTTACGGCAGGCGTTGGGCAAAATGCCGCGCGTCAATCAGTCATTCGTGCGGGTTTGCCTGATATGGTGCCCGCGATGACCATCAATAAAGTATGCGGTAGCGGTTTGAAAGCCACCCATTTAGCGGCGCAAGCACTAAAAGCGGGCGATGCAGAGATCATCATCGCCGGCGGCCAAGAAAACATGAGCGCCTCACCCCACGTATTGAACGGTTCCCGCGATGGCTTCCGCATGGGCGACGCTAAATTAGTCGACACCATGATCGTCGATGGTTTGTGGGATGTGTATAACCAATATCACATGGGGATTACGGCAGAAAATGTCGCCAAAAAATACGGCGTAACGCGTGAAGAACAAGATTTGTTCGCCCTTGCCTCGCAAAACAAAGCTGAAGCCGCGCAAAAGGCTGGAAAATTTAAAGACGAAATCATTCCGTATGAGATCGTCACCAAAAAAGGCACGACGGTGTTTGATTCTGACGAATTTATCAAGCATGGCACCACACTGGAATCACTGTCGAGTTTGCGCCCCGCCTTCGATAAAGCGGGTACTGTGACAGCCGGCAACGCCTCTGGCTTAAACGATGGCGCTGCCGCCGTCATTATGATGACAGCACAAAAAGCACAAGCTTTGGGTTTGCCGATCTTGGCGCATATTAAGGCGTATTCCTCCGCCGGTATTGACCCCACCATCATGGGCATGGGGCCAGTACCTGCCGCCCAATTATGCTTGAAGAAAGCCGGCTGGACGCATCAAGATCTCGACCTAATGGAAATCAACGAAGCTTTCGCTGCCCAAGCCATTGGTGTGAATAAGCAAATGGAATGGGACACCAGCAAAATCAACGTCAACGGCGGCGCCATCGCAATCGGCCACCCGATCGGTGCTTCAGGCTGCCGTATTTTGGTCAGCTTAATTCACGAAATGATCCGCCGCGACGCGAAAAAAGGCCTTGCCAGTTTGTGCATAGGCGGCGGCATGGGTGTGGCATTGGCGATTGAGCGTTAAGCCTTAAAAATTAAAACCTCACCGCAAAGGCGCGGAGGGCGCAGAGAACGGCGAGGAAGTCTTTTCTTATTTCGCTTTGGAACGACGCCTAAATTTCACATACTGCCTGTTTTTTATTAAATTTATCTACGTTCGCGCTTTATATATAAGGGCAAACAAAATTTACTATAGGAAGTATAAGAAAAGCAAGGCTTGAGGCGAATGCCTAGACGGAACGCAGGGCGCAGAGAATCAAGCTTTTTCTCTGCGCCCTCTGCGCCTTTGCGGTTCAATAGTAAGAAGAACCACTACTCCTGCGGCAACTCATGAATGACCAAGCCTGCATGCGGTGGCAACGGCAAAAGCCAAGACTTATGTCGTAAGGCTCTTTGGCAATCGTGCGCCCCCGCTTGCCAACGCGCTTTTACCGTGCTGGCACTGAAATCAATATCCTTGAAGTAATTTTGATCCTCAGGCGACGATTTCATAATCAAATTCACGACATTGATGGTGTGGTCGCAGCCCAATTTCATCAGCGTTTGCGTTTCTTTTTTAGCGCGCTCTGCAGCGGGAATTTTGCTGGATAAGTGTCGAATTGCTTTTTGCAGATTCGCAATTACCTCGTAGTTTTCCAACTGTTCTTGCGAGCGGCTTGCATACTGGATGCTTTTGTAACGTGCCAAGGCCTCAGCAATAGATTGAGGGCGGGCCTCTGTTGGGTCCCATAAATCCACCATAAAACACAGGGCGTCACGATCACGCACTTCGTCCAAGAAAACTGTTAGTGGCGAGTTGGAATAAATGCCGCCATCCCAATACACCTTGCCAGCAATTTCGACGGGAGGAAAACCGGGCGGTAAGGCACCACTTGCCATAATATGTTCGGGGTAAATGGTCTCCTTTTCACTGTCGAAAACAGCACTTTGTCCCGAATCCAAATCCACCGCACAAACACTAATGCGCATTTCACCACTATTTAAGTAGTTGAAATCGACGTACTTTTCTAAGGTTGCTTTTAACGGCGTAGTGTCGTAAAAGCCCATTTCTTTGAGTGGCACTTTGGTATTGATATCAGGATTAGCCCCAATGCGTGGTTTAAAAAAACCATCCACACCGCGCACTAAAGTGCCCATGGTATTAACTGAATGAGAAAGGTTAGCCAAGGGTGTCAACGCCAGCATCCAAGCCGTGGTCGGATCAGGTGCCCATGGCGCCAAACTTTCCCAAAAACCCCTTAATTGCACGATGCGATTCTCTGGTCGATTACCGGCAATTAAGGCCGCATTGATTGCGCCAATAGACGTACCGATAACCCACTCAATTGGTGTGTGCTTGGTGTGAAGCTGTTCATACACGCCCGCTTGGTAGGCACCTAAAGCGCCTCCACCTTGTAAAATCAAAACGCTGCATTGATTGGTCATGGCATTACCTATTTGTTTGGTCAAAGGGCGCGTTGATTCTAACGGAAAGCGCTCAACAGAGTTTTAGAGCGCGCAAAAAAAAACCCGCAGCGAAGCGGGGTTTTTACTATGCAGCAAGACTTCAATGAATGCCGTGCATCTTTGAAATCATCCACTTGTTAATCATCATGAACACCAAGCCCGCCGAGATAGGAATGATGGTAAAAATCAGGAAGAATGTAGACAAGGAATAAGTCTCAGAAATGTGATCGATATAGCTGCCTGTAAAACCTGCCAGCTTATTGGCAATTGCTGTGTTCACAAACCATACGCCGAACATCAGTCCTAATAAACGTGGTGGCGCTAACTTGCTGATGAAGGACAAGCCCACAGGAGAAATACATAATTCGCCCATGGTGTGAAACCAGTACGCGAGGATCAAGAAGATCATGCTCACCGACGCCGTTTTTGCGCCAGGTGGAATGCTCGAAGCACCATAGGAGAGCGCAGCAAAGCCGAGCCCTAATAAAATTAAGCCAACACCAAACTTAATTGGTCCGCTTGGGTTCCAATATTTCTCCCAAACCTTAGAAAAGAGCGGAGCCAAGATCACGATGAAGAAAGAGTTCAATACTGAGAACCAAGTCGCTGGAACATTTGATTGATCCAATGCAAATTCGCGGCTTAACATCCAGATGACTAAGCCCCAAATGATCGCCATACAGATACCGAGTAATAGATTTGAGAGAAAATAGCGCTTTGCAGTCCCACCAAAGAGTTTGAACAACAACCAAGACAAAATCGCTGTAGGAATGACAGTCATTAAACTATTGATGATTTTGAAGACGATGCCGCTTGTGCCCACTAAAGTGCGGTCGGTGTAATCGGCGGCAAAAATGGTCATTGAACCACCCGCTTGTTCAAAAGCAAACCAGAAGAAAATCGTGAAGAAAGAGAAAACACAAATAGCAATCAGGCGATCTCTAACAATATGCGGTGCAGCTTCTGGCTCTGCCATCACGGAGGCGCTTTGTTGTGACTTTGAAAGACCGACGTCGCCAAATATTCCTTGCCCAAAATAAAATTGGAAAGCGCCCAACATCATAAAGATGCCAGCCAAACCAAAACCGAGTGGCCAAGAAATTTTTTCGCCGATATAGCCACACAACAAAATACCGAAGAAAGCACCAGCATTCACGCCCATGTAGAAGAGTGTATATCCACCATCGCGCCCTGCTTCGTTATCTTTGTTATACAACTGACCCACGATGGCGGAGATATTTGG